>JBBQXO010000026.1:0-41433 GCA_038209595.1 Chitinophagales bacterium | reverse complement strand
CTGTCATGTTGTTTGTTTTTATAAATGGTTAATTTTAAAAAGGGGAAATTAAAACTTTTTAAGTCTTGTAAGCGATTTATTAGACATTTTTGCAGGGGAACCTCCAAACCGTTGCGGAAGATGGTTCGCAGGTTTGGTTTTTCTTGGGTAAACCGCAATGGTAAGTCGGCTTTTTTGTAAATAAAAGAACAAAAAATTGAGTGGATACCAAATGGATACCAAATGGATAGATTTGGATAATTTGAGTATTTGACCACATACCTGATCATTAAGGAATTTCAACTTTATACATCAGGATAGGGTATGAAAATAAAAAAAGTCGCTGCGGCAGTAGAGCCATACTAAAAAATGAAAGTATGAAATCCCCGCGTACTTGCGCACACACAGCGCGAATGAGTATCAGGGACCTGCTTGCCAACAGGCAGGTTACATTACCGCATGGGGCGGTACAGCTATTACAATAAAACCAGTCTTTAAGACAGTAGAGACGAACTAAAAAATGAACATATGAATATTCTGCTTCTTGGTTCGGGTGGGCGTGAACATGCGCTTGCCTGGAAAATGGCACAAAGCCCCCTCTGTACGCAATTATTTATTGCTCCTGGCAATGGGGGAACCGAAGCCTTTGGGATCAATGTTCCAATAAATGTGAATGATTTTCAAGCTTTGGAAAAACTCGTTAAGCAAGAGGCGATCAACTTAATTGTTACAGGACCCGAAGATCCACTCGTAAATGGGGTATATGATTATTTTCTGGCAAGGGGCGTTCCCGTTATTGGGCCATCAGCACAGGCTGCGCAATTAGAAGGCAGTAAAGCTTTTAGTAAAAAATTTATGGCACGTCATGCCATTCCTACCGCGGCTTATGCCGAGTTTACCAAAGACAATTACGAAACCGGGAGGGATTATATTTCCCGCCACAACCTGCCGATAGTACTGAAAGCAGATGGTTTAGCAGCGGGCAAAGGGGTGGTTATCTGCCAGAATCATGAAGAAGCCTTACAGGTATTCGCAGCTATGCTCCTTGATGCGCAATTTGGAGAGGCAAGTAGTAGGGTAGTAGTAGAGCAATTTCTCAATGGCATTGAACTCAGCGTATTTGCGCTGACTGATGGCAAAGAGTATCAGATTATTGGTCATGCCAAGGATTATAAACGAATTGGAGAAGGAGATACCGGCCCCAATACGGGTGGTATGGGTTGTGTGAGCCCGGTGCCATTTGCCGAAGGCGATTTTATGCAAAAAGTAATCACCAGGATAGTAAGGCCAACCATAAACGGGTTACATGAGGAAGGAATGGTTTATAAGGGGTTTGTTTTTTTTGGTTTAATGAATGTTGGGGGCGAGCCATTTGTAATAGAATACAATTGCAGATTGGGCGATCCTGAGGCCGAGGTGGTACTGCCAAGGTTGAAGACAGATTTGGTGGAATTAATGCTCTCCATACAAAATGGCAATTTGGGCAAAATGGAAGTGGAGATAGACCCAAAAGCTGCTGCTACCGTTATGTTGGTAAGCGGCGGTTACCCCGGAGATTATCAAAAAGGATTTCCCATAGATATCCCGGATTCGGTTAAAAAAGCAGCATCTATCAACGTTTTTCATGCCGGTACCAGAATGGAGGACAGCAAGCAGTTGGTAACCAACGGTGGGCGGGTGATTGCTGTAACTGCCGTGGCCGATTCAATACAGGAGGCTGCAGCGCTTGCGAAAGAGCATGCTGCTCAAATTACATTCCAAGGGGCTATTTTTCGCAAAGACATCGGGTATGAATTTGAAGGCTGAAACTTTCCATTGCAGATGGGGAATGCAATGGCTGATAAATAATAGTCCCACTGCATTTCGTTAGGCCGCCCAGCACATGTAAGTACTTTTTTCATGCTCTCGTAATAAAAAGGCTGTCTCAGAAATTAGGAGACAGCCTTTTTATTAAGCTAAAAATCATTCATTTTAATAAGCCCTTGCAAAAAGAACCCTTTGCTTACTGGGCTGACCTGAGAAAATACAAATACCTTCTTCCTCCAGGGCATCCAGTGGAATACACCGGATAGTTGCCTTGGTTTTTTGCTTAATGCTTTCTTCCGTTTCGGCGGTTCCATCCCAATGAGCACTAACAAACCCTCCTTTTCCGTCGAGTATTTTTACAAAATCATCCCAGTTGTCTGCAGGCGTGATATGGTCATCCCGGTAAGTTTTTGCCCGATTGAATAGGTTTTGCTGAATATCTTCCAGCAATTGTACGATGGTGGTTGACAATTCATCGAGTGGAACGGTTTGTTTTTCCTTGGTATCACGGCGGGCTACTTCTGCTTGTCCGCTTTCGAGATCCCGTGCTCCCAGGGCCACCCTTACCGGCACTCCTTTAAGTTCATACTCGGCAAATTTCCAACCCGGGCGGTTATGGTCTGTTTTATCAAAATGCACCCGGATGCCCAGCGCTTTTAGTTGACCGGTAATTTCCTGTACTTTTTCGCTGATGGCAGTAAGTTGTTCTTCATTTTTAAAAATGGGAACAAATACTACCTGATACGGTGCAATTTTGGGGGGAAGCATCAGTCCTTCGTCATCGCTGTGCGCCATTACCAGTGCACCAATCAGTCGGGTACTTACTCCCCAGCTTGTGGCCCACACATACTCCAGCTTATTGGTATTGTCAGTAAATTGAACGTTGAATGCCTTTGCAAAATTTTGCCCGAGGAAATGTGAAGTTCCTGCCTGCAAAGCTTTACCATCCTGCATGAGGGCCTCAATACAATAGGTATCCACCGCACCAGCAAAACGCTCGTTTTCGCTTTTTACCCCTTTAATTACTGGCAGTGCCATAAATTCCTCTACAAACTCTGCGTAAACATCCAGCATTTGCCGGGTTTCAGCAATGGCTTCTTCTTTAGTAGCATGTGCGGTGTGGCCTTCCTGCCATAAAAATTCGGCTGTCCTCAAAAAAAGACGGGTTCTCATTTCCCAACGAACCACATTGGCCCACTGATTGATCAGGATCGGCAAATCGCGGTAGCTTTTGATCCAATCGCGGTAAGTATTCCAGATAATGGCTTCGCTTGTAGGGCGAACCACCAGCTCTTCTTCCAGTTTTGCTTCGGGGTCTACCATTAGCTTTCCGGGTTTGGTGGGGTCCGCCTTTAAACGGTAATGGGTCACCACAGCACATTCCTTAGCAAAGCCTTCTGCATTTTTTTCTTCTGCCTCAAAAAGGCTTTTGGGTACAAACAAGGGGAAGTAGGCATTCACATGGCCTGTTTCCTTAAACATAAAGTCCAGTTGATCCCTCATTTTTTCCCATAAGGCAAATCCGTATGGCTTAATCACCATACAACCGCGTACCGCACTATAATCTGCCAACCCTCCTTTTAAGATCAGATCATTATACCATTGTGAATAGTCGGTATCTCTCGATGTAATTCCTTTACTCATAGTTTTACTTTTACCCGTCTGATACCTGTTTTTTGTTAAACGAAACAACAGATCAACACAGGTTGCGAAAATAAGGCATCCATCTTTAGCCGGGCCTTAACAAGAAAAAGAAGATTTATCGCTTTTTGCTAAAAAACTTTAGCATTGTTGCCTTGCTATTCTTGCTATATTTGTGGGAACTAATATTCGACGCCATGAAAACACAATTTTTTTACATAATAACCGCTGCAGGGCTTATGCTCTCCGGTTGTTCAGCCGCTTTTAGAACTGCACAAACACCAGACGATGTTTATTTTTCCGAAGGACAGGTTGTGGCACAACAAACCCGTAATAATAATAATAACAACGGAGATGACAGCTACACAAGCTATTGGGAAAATCAAGATGACAATTACCTTAGAATGAAGGTACAGGATCGCAATCGTTGGGGTGGAATTGACGACATTGATTACTGGAACGGATACAATAATAATATGTGGGTGAATTACAACACCTTTAATAATCCATGGGCCATGAATTCATTCAACAGTCCAATGGGCTGGAATAATTGGAACAGGCCAATAGGTTTTGGACACGGATGGGGTTGGAACAATGGATTCAATAGCATGTTGGGCTGGAACAATGGATTCAATAATATGCTAGGCTGGGATAATGGATTTAATATGGGTTGGAACAATATGGGTTTTGGCCTGAATAGCTGGAACAATAATTGGAACAATCCATACAGTTGGAACAGACCGGTAGTTATTCTGAATAAATTTCCCACTGGCAGTAGCTACACGAGTCCAAGCCGTGGTGGTTCCGCTTTGAACCCTTATAGTAGAAATAATACTTTCAGCAGATCCGGCGTAAATAATTCAGGATTCTCCAGACAATCTTCTAATGTCCGCAGTATTTGGGAAACACCGGGAAATAACAATTCTAACTCACGTAATAGTATGTACCGTACCATTCAACGTGGTGGTGGTGTAGATGGTGGAAACAGATCTACCGAGCGTCCGGTAAGAACTTTCGAAAATAATTCAGGAGGTTCTAATTCAGGGGGATCTCGCTCTTCTTCGGGAAGCGGTTCTTCAGGCTCTGGTAGTGCAGGTAGCAGTTCAAGAGGTGGACGTGGAGGTTAATAAATAACTGGCAAAACCTTTTTGAAAAGATCTATGTTTGATTCTATATTTTTCAAAAGTTATACATTTTGGGCGCATTTTTCCGCAAGGGGATGCGCCCAACTAATTACATATATCCATGCGTAAATATTTCATATTCTTTTTTCTTATTCCCTTAGCTGTATCGGCGCAGTTTCCGGGAGATGCTTTGCGGTATGGTTATCCTACCATGGCAGGTACAGCCCGCAATCAGGCGATTGGGGGGGCTATGGCTTCATTAGGTGGCGATATCACGGCTGCGCATATCAACCCTGCAGGAATTGGGTTATACAAAAACTCCGAATTTGTATTGTCACCCGGATTCCTATTTAACAACAATAAATATAACTACCTTGGTGGTAATAGTAATGCCAGTAAAAGTGGATTCGGGCTGGGAACTTCCGGTTTTGTATCAGGTAAAAACAATCCTGGATACCGGCAGGCAAGTAGTAGTGCTTTTTCTATTTCAATCAATCAAACCGCTAATTTCAATAATCAGATTGAGTATTCCGGGTTAAACAATCAATCTTCCTGGAGCGAGCAATATGTAGAGCAATTGGTTCGCGATGGAGCTACAACCTTCCGGCAAGCAGAGGAAGATTATATACTCGGTTCTTCTCTTGCTTTCTGGTCCTTCCTTGTTGATACACTGAGCGATGGAAATGGGAATATAATAGGTTACCAAAGTCTTGTTCCTTTGGCTTCAGATGGCAGCATGGCTATCCGGCAGGCCAACCGTATAGCACAACAGGGTGCTACCAGCGAACTCTCACTTGCTTTTGCCAATAACTACAAAGATAAATTTTACCTCGGAATGAGTGTTAACTTCCCAATTTATAATTACAGCAGCAATCAGACCTATAGGGAGGAAGATACAAGCGGCGATCTGGATAATGATTTTGGTTTTTTTGAATTTCAACAAAATGCAAAAACGACTGGATTTGGATTGAATGCTAAGCTGGGATTGATATACAAACCTATTGAAAGATTGCGGCTAGGGCTTGCAGTGCATACGCCTACTTTTGCAGGGCTTACTGATGTGTATTCGGCTTCTATTGTTGCCAATACCGAAAACTATACCATTTTTCCACAACCAGTTTCACAAACAAGTAATCAGGTAATCAACAGAAACGTCGATAATAATTCTCCCAACCTTGACCGGGGTCGTTATGAGTATACTGTTTCTACGCCAATGCGGTTTATTGGTAGTGCCTCTTTTGTAATCAACGAGGTAAAGGATGTAAAGAAACAAAAAGGATTTATCACGGCAGATGTGGAGTATGTAGGACATCGCGGGGTGAGGTACTCCAGTAATGTACAGGGCGATGAAGCCTATTATCAGAGCTTGAATGAAGTAATTAAAGAAGAGTATAAAGGTGCTGTCAACCTGAGGGTTGGAGGCGAATTAAAGTTTGAAAAAATCATGGCCCGGGCAGGTTTTGCCTCAATAGGAAATCCATACAGCATTGCTAGTGGGTTAAGCGCCAAGCGGTCCCTTATAAGCGGTGGTATCGGTTATCGGCATTTGGGTATGTTTATTGATCTTACTTATGTGCATGCCATCATTCGTGATAGCCATGTGCCTTACCGGCTTACCGATAAACCGGGTCCGATTGCCGACTCTAAAAATACCAGGGGTAATGTAGTGATGACAGTTGGCTTTAAGTTGTAGGAAATTTTCCATTATAAGATTATAAAATAGCAATGCCTTTTCGGGGTGTTGCTATTTTTTTTTCATGCCCGTCCCGTCTTATGTGGTAATGGATCCTGCCTGTTGTCAAACAGGTCCTTTAATAATCATTTGCACTTAGTTGTGCCGCTGCTCATGGGGATTTCATTTGTTTTACGTCACCCATCCCTAAATCCACAAAACTTAAATTAGTTTCTTTTTTTAGAACCATTTCGCTTCTATATAAAAATTTCTTTACAGTATTTTAAAACTCGATTTTTATAAGAAGCTGATTTTTTTACCGCTGCCCTTTTTAGAAAAGCAGCACAATAAGTATTTTATAATATTAATGAACAGAGCAACGATCCGAAATTGTTTAAAAAATTACAGGATGAAATTTGGGAGTTTCGCACCAGGTACAAAAGAAACGAAATTCGTCTACTTGCTTTTTGGGGACAAACAAGACGAAACCGAAACCCTTGTTCTTGCAACGCACAGGTTTATAAAAAAGAGAGACAAAATGTCTGCAACCGAAATTGAAAGAGCAATTAACATCAGAAGTAACATTTTTAGACAAAGGTAAAAAATAGCACTATGGTAAAGAATGAAATGAAATCTTATTCGCTTGCCGGCAGGAAAGATAAATATATTGGCAAAGCAGGAACAAAAAACAGAAACGAATATGACTACGAACTTCGTATGGACATTTTGGGCAAAATGATAAAGACTGCAAGACAGGAACGCAGCTAGACGCAGCAATCATCAGGCGAACTTGCAGGCGTGCAAAAGGCTCTAATTTCTAAACTTGAAAGTAGTACCCAAAGGGCAACAATTGACACTATACTGAAAGATTTTAAGGCATTAAAGGCTGACATACATTTCAATGTTACTTTAGGGGAACCAGCAACTTCAAATATTTGACCATTGGACGAACGTACAATATTGCGTTTGACTCTAAGGCGGCAGATGAATAAGGTCTTCTCTTTTGGCTCACTTTTTGGCTTTGGTTTCGGCTGAAATTTCTTTGTTTTTCTTTCGGTTTTATCATCATCTTTTGCATCTCAACTTGACTGCCGGCAGGTAGTTTCAGAAGCGGTTACGGACTGAAAGCGCTTTGAATTTCGCCGCATCGTCAATCTCTATTCGTTTACCAATTGAATATGGAGGAGACTTATCAAAAATCTCCTGTAGTCTTGAAAGTATTGCATCGGTTACAAATTGGCTTTGGAAACCTGCTGTAATCCCGGCTGGAAATTTTTAGAAGCCTGTCTAAATTGGGAAAAATAGGGCATAAAAAAATAGGCGCCTGCTTCAATGCAGACGCCTATTTTTTATCCTAAATGTTTTTTATCCAAGCCTCTTGATACCACAACCAATGGAACGGGATGTTTTTACACTAATTTCCTTACCGGCTGCCATTTCATTGATGGCTTCTTTCAAATGCTCTCTTTTTACGGCAGCAGCATTGACAGGACTGTCATCAATAGCACCGTGATAAATGAGTTTATTATTGTTGTCAAACAAATAAATTTCTGGGGTACGGCTTGCACCAAAAGCATCCGCTATTTCATGATTTTTATCGATAACATAATCCCATGCATACTCTTGATTTTGAGCAAAGGCTTTCATGGCTTCAAAGCTATCATCCTTATCCCGATAGGCTTCGTTGCTGTTTAAAATAATCACCCCTATATTTTGAGAGGTGGCATATTTCATGATAGCCTTGGCTCTATCCTCATTTTTTACAACATAAGGGCAGGTATTGCAGCTAAACATTACCAAAGTACCTTTTGTACCCGCTGCATCCTTGAGAGAAATTTCTTTGCCCGAAGTGCTCCTCATTTTTACATCCATTTTTGGCATGGTGGCACCTATTACAAGCTCTGTTGCTATGGGTGCAAAACTGAAGGCAGTAATACCTGCCAGCAAGGAAACTATAGCTATCTTTTTCATAAATTTAGTATTTGGAGTGAAGGTACAAATTATGTACTGTGCACTCCTACCTGCGGCTGTTAAAAAAAGGTGTGGAATCAATCTTCTTCTTCCTTCTCTTTCTTCTCTTCCTGCTTCAGCCGTTTTTCGCTTTCAGATTTGATCGCTGTAATACTCACATTCACTTCAAATCCGATCAGTAATACCAGCGAGTTGATATAAATCAAATTCATCAGGATCAGAACCGTACCAATGGATCCATACACTTTATTATAACTTGCAAAATTGTTTACCCAGATAGAAAACAGGAGCGTGGTAAGTATGGTCAAAACTGTGGCAAGGATAGCTCCCGGTGACATGATTTTCCATTTAACAACCATAGCAGGACCCCAACGGTAAATAAAAGCAATTGTAAAATAAGTAATCAATAAAATAACAACCCAGCGAGAGTATTCAAAAACCGTTCTTATGATAAAATTATCCCAACCCAAACGACGCAGAATAAGGGTTTTCAACGGACCTTGTGTAGCCAGCAACAACATGGAAATAATAATAAGCAATACCAATAGTGCGGTGAGTTTTATTGCCATCCAGCGTTTGGCCAAAAACCTCCCCCTTTCTACTTCAAAATAACTGTTGTCAAAAGTGGTCATAATTCCCATCATGGCATTGCTGCTGAAAAAGATGCCGGTAAGAAAGCTCACAGAAAGTAAATCGCCACGGGTAGTGGTAAAAAAATCATTGATAATTCCAGCTACTAATTGATATGTTTTTTCATTGCGCAATACATCTCTCAGGGTTTCCAGCAATTGATTTTGGAAATCAATGGCAGTTGGCAAATAGGGTACAAGGGTACATAGAAAAATAAGTCCTGCGGGGAGTGCTACAAGGATATTAAAAGAAATAGAAGCTGCCCGTTCACTGAAACCAATTTTTTTTACCTGGTTAAAAAAAAACTTCAGCACATCATAAAGTGGCATCCCCTGAAATCCAGGTACTACAATCCTTTTGCTTTTGCGCAAGATGTAGGCCACAGGCTTCCACTCAATTAATTTTTGCTCTAGTTTGGTCATTTCAATACGGTTTCCTTTCCAGCGGCTATTGAATCGAGGATAGCCCTTTCTTTAATGGCTTTTCTTTTGAGCCATGTACTCAATGAATCCTGATAAAGTCGGGCAGCTTTATTATGGTCGCTCAGGTTTTTAGTAAAAGTACTCCCACCCATCAGGTCGGCATTCGCTACAAAAAATATATAATCGGTTTTGGGAGCCTCCAATACTGCCTCCAGGGTTTGCGGTGTAGCCGTACATATGGGTCCCGGAGGCAATCCCCTGTTTAAATAGGTATTATAAGGCGAAGGCGTTCTTAAATGGGTGTACAATACGCGGTTGCTTTTAAAATCTTTCCTGGCAAAGCGTACTGTGGGATCTGCCTGCAAAGGCATCCCTTTTTTTATCCGGTTGAGGTACACACTTGCAACAAGGGGTTTGTCCTGTTTTTTATTGGTTTCTTCCTCTACAATGCTTGCCACAATATGCACTTCAAAAGGTGTCAATCCAAGTGCTGCCGCCTTTTCTTCGCGGCTATCTTGTGCCCACCATTTGTCCCGTTCTGTTTTCAGTTTCTCCAGTACTTTTTCTGGTTCCCAGGTCCAGAGTAATTCATAGGTATTGGGAATAATCATAGCAGGCCAGTTGGTTTCATTAAAACCAAGCTCTTTCATTTTCTCCTTGTTGTTAAGAAAAGCCATGATTACTGCTGTATCCGACTCAATAGACCTGCTGATGACTTTTGCAAAATCTGACGGAAGCCGCAACCGGTTGATCACCAAACGAGTTGGGGATTGCTGCCCGCTACGCAGCAATTTGATAATTTTGAATACGCTAAATTCTTTCTCAATTTTATACCTTCCCGGTTTTATATTTTCCCAATATTCCAGTTTCTTAGCCATCCAGTCAAAGGCCTTTATTCTGGAAACCACACTATCTTCTTGCAAGATGCGAAGAATCGTTTCCCTGTCTGCTCCCATGGTAGGTAGGTAAATGTGTGTTTCAGAGGCAGTAAACCTGGTAGTTGGCGCCAAAAAAAGCTTCCAGCCATAATATCCACCTCCTGCAAAGGCAAACAACAGAATAAATAAAATCCATTTCTTCATAAGTATCCTTGAGTTTGAATATACAACTTATTTACTGCTGAAAAGTTAAGGGTAATTTGGAGTATAAAAATGAATAAGACACAAAAAAGCCTTCGACATTGCGAAGGCTTTTTTAAATATCGTTTTAAGATAAATTATTGAGGAGTGGTGGCAGGGGTTTCAGGATTAACCGGTGCAGCTTCGGGTTGAGCCTGAGGCTGCTGAATAGGTGCCGTTTGTGCAGGAACACCTCCTGAATTAACCTTTTCGAGCAAACCCGAAGGTTCTGTACTTGTGCCAATAAACAGCGTACTAACGAGGCAAAGGATACCAATAATGGCAGCAAAAACCCAGGTTCCTTTCTCAAGTACATCCGTGGTTTGCTTTACACCCATAAACTGATTGCCAAAACCTCCCACATTTCCGGATAGTCCGCCCCCTTTAGGGTTTTGTACCAAAATGATGAAACCCAGTATAACACTGGCTAATACTATCAGAATCAAAAATAAAATGGTCATTGTTTTTCTTTTATTGCTTTTATGCGGGCTGCAAAGTAATGGCTTTTTTCAGGATACAGCAACATCAATTTGTCAAAAACATCAATTGCCTGTCCTTTATTGCCCTGTTTTAACCAAATTTCAGCCATTGTTTCGGTTACAACTGCTTCTTTCTGTATGGAATTCAATGCATTGGTATCTACGAGTGGGTCAGTATAAGTGGGATCGGTCTGATACCCGACTTTTTTCATAGACCTAAGCCATTCGGTAAAACTTCTTACCTGATGGTCTATTTTTTGAACTGTTTCTGTAGTTATCGATTTGCCTGCTTTTATTCCCTGCGATGCAAAATAATCAACGGTATGAAACGGTTCAATGGGAGATAGCAAGGCCTGTTCCCCTTTCGTTAAATCATCTGCAGCCAATTTGAGGTCAGGTAATTTAAACGCAGGTAATGCCGGGGCATTTTCATCCTCTTCTTCTTCCGCTTCCAGATTTTCTTCGGATTCAGGTGGGAATTCCTCGCTTTCCATTCCCGATAGATCTATTACTACTTCATGCTCTGGTAAGATCAGGGGTTCTGTTACCACTTCTTCTGATGTTGGCACAAAAGATTCATCGGGCTTTTGTCCGATATTATGGTCCGTTGCTTCTTTTTCAGGCACCTCTGCTGTTAACTCAGCAGGTGGGGGAGGTGGGGGAGGATAGGGCTCTTCCTCTTCAATTGTTTCTGAATAGGACTCAATTGTTATTATATCGTTTAAGCCTTCGGCTGGTATTTCGCTTTCATCAACAGGTACTTCCCCGGGTTCAGTTGATTCTTTATCATTGGGCCAAACCTTTGTTTCGGTATCAGTCTCCTTGTTTGGGTTGTCACTAGAGATTTCCACCTGTTCCTCCGGCGTGCTTTCAGCGAAGCCTTCTTCCAGTGGCACTGTTGCTATGCCCTCGGGAAAAAAAGCTTGTTCGTTGTTTAGCTCTTCCGGTGTGGTAGGCAAATCATCCGTAATGATGGGGTCTGCCGGAGGCATCTCTGATGGGGATGTTTCAGCAACGAAAAAGGGAAAAGCCGTTTGGGAATGTAGCCAACCATGGAGACGCAGTACTTCGGGACTATAAATAGCTGCCTTTTGCAAGGCTTCTTCCGATTGGGGTTGATCAAAAGCCTGCAGCCAGTGAACCATGGGATACCAGGGAAACTCCTGAGCTAAAGACTCCCAGGTGTCTTCTTGTTTATCAGCAGGCAATTTTTTGCGTAACTGTTCGGCAATATGGGATGGCAAATGTTGCAAGAGGTGAATATAGGAAGGCTTTACCAGTTAGAAAACAGCCGGTTAAAAATTTCATCAGATAATCCCTTTATTATGTCTTCGGTGAGCTCATTCTCTGCCTGCTGCAATGATTTGGTTGCTGAAAATTCAAAAGCCTTGTTTACATCAATATTGTTTGATTTCTGTGTCAGGTTGTCTTTAAGTACGAGTTTGACTGCTACGGTGAGCCGGTTGGTGCTTGCCTGTTGCCCGCTGATACCCGAAGTAACCACCCTGTATTCACTGATGTAGCCTGTTACTACCCAATCGGCATCTTCCTGATTGGTCCGGTTTAATCTTGTTTGACTTACAATTTTTTGCTGTAACCGGTCGGTAAGTTTTGGGCTCAATTGTGGGTTTACATAGGAAGCTTTGTTTTCAATAAAATTGAGTTTAATGGTCTTTACCTCGGCCGGAATGCTTACATCCTGAAGAGTATAAATACCGCAACCTGCGGAAAAAAAACCCGCCGCCAGCATAATGAGCGAAAATAAGAATGAAAAGCGCCGGTAATATGGAAATGGTATCATAATAAAATTCCTTTAGTAAGAGCCAAAAAGGGTAATTAGCGGTAGTTTTTTAACCCGGACTTTTTACCCGGCTGGTAAATATCTTCAATATCGTACTCTTTCAATTTGCGGTACAGGGTGCGTTCGCTTATGCCCAGATCCAGCGCTGCATCTTTACGTTTGTTTCTATGTTTTTTCAATGCCTTAATGATCAAATCCTTTTCCATATCCATGATGTTCAGCGATTCTTCTACCTCTTCATGGTCGTCAAAATTGTCCGTTTGAGGGGTGTGATTTCCAGAAACAGAAGGTTGAACAAAAAAGTTGGAAGGATGGTGATGAGCCGGTAACATATTACCATTAGAGATACTGTTATCCTTTGCAGGCATAGGCTCCGTTAAATGATCCTCCTTATCAAAAAATTGTGAGGTTGCTTTTAAACTGCCGGGGTTTTTTACCAGTTCGAGGAACATCCTTTTCATTTCATTCATATCCTTTTTCAGGTCAAAAATGATTTTATATAGAATGTCGCGTTCCGTGGTAAAAGTACTTTCGCTTACAAAATTACCATCGTGACGGCTCGATAATATCGGCAGGTTATTGAAAGGCTTTTCAGTAAGGTAAACAGAAAGTTCTTTGGCACCCACTACTGGTTCGGTGGTCAACACGCTTATTTGTTCTGCTATATTTTTAAGTTCCCGCACATTTCCCCGCCAAGGATAATTGGCCAGCATGGTCTTTGCTTCCTCTTCCAGTTGAACCGGAGTGGTTTTATAGCGTTCTGCAAAATCAATTACAAACTTGCGAAAAAGCAGTGGAATATCATCTTTGCGGTCGCGTAAGGCAGGTATACGGATAGGAACCGAACTGAGCCTGTAGTATAAATCTTCCCGAAATTTTCCCTGATGGGAAAGTTCCAGCAAATCTTTATTGGAAGCGGCAATTACTCGTACATCTGTTTTTTGAACCTTGCTGCTACCTACTCTTATAAACTCTCCGCTTTCCAATACCCGAAGCAAACGGGCCTGCGTACCAATAGGCATTTCCCCGATTTCATCTAAAAAAATAGTTCCGCCGTTTACGGTTTCAAAATAACCCTTCCGTGCTTCGCTGGCACCGGTAAACGATCCTTTTTCATGACCAAACAATTCGCTGTCAATGGTACCTTCGGGAATGGCACCACAGTTTACGGCAATAAAGGAGTTGTGCTTACGTGCGGAAAGGGCATGGATAATTTGTGAGAAAGCTTCTTTACCTACCCCGCTTTCGCCGGTAATCAACACACTGAGGTCGGTAGCTGCTACTTGCACAGCCACACTAAGTGCGTGGTTCAACGCAGGCGCATTGCCTATGATGCCGAAGCGGTTTTTTATCGATTGAATTTCCATTTTCCTTTTTTTAATGCTTTTAATTGAATGGTCCGGAATCTGCCAATCTATTTTGTCAACCATACGATTGGGATATGCCTTTCGTACCGTTTGCCCCTTTTCGGGCCTTAGGAAACAATTTTCCCCAGAAGGGTGGCCTGTGTACTTTCATGCACTTTCACGGTGACATAATCTCCTTTTTTAAGAAGATATTGATCCTTAGGAAATACAATTACCTTATTATGACTGCTTCTTCCCATCCAGTCCTGATCGCTGCGTTTGCTATCGCCCTCTATCAGTACCTTAAAAGTTTTGCCTGAATCTTTTATATTGCTTTCCTTACTCAGGTTATTCTGCAAGGCTACAATTTCCTGGAGTCTTCTTTTCTTGGTGGCCAGCGGAATATCATCGGTATACCTTCTTGCTGCAAGGGTCCCTGGCCTTTCACTATAAAAAAACATATAGCTCATGTCGTATTTACTATAGTCCATAATGCTGATGGTATCCATATGTTCTTCTTCGGTTTCGGTGCAAAATCCGGTAATAACATCACTACTGATGCCACAATCGGGCATGATTTCTCGGATGCGGTCCACTTTGGCCATATACCATTCACGGGTATAGGTTCTGTTCATCAGTTGTAATACCCGGGTGTTGCCACTTTGTACCGGCAAATGAATGTACTTGCAAATATTTTCATGTCTTGCCATGGTGAATAGCACATCATCGGTTATGTCTTTGGGATGGCTTGTGCTGAATCGGACCCGGAGATCGGGAGAAATCTGTGCTACTTTTTCAAGCAATTGAGCAAAAGTTACCAATTCCTCGGTGCCGGATGTTTCAGCTTCGCGGTTTTGAGAACCATAATAGCTATCCACATTTTGCCCCAGCAAGGTAACTTCTTTAAAACCCCGGTTACAAAGGTCGGTACATTCAGCGAGGATACTTTCTGCATCACGGCTGCGTTCGCGGCCCCGGGTAAAGGGCACCACACAAAAGGAACACATATTATTACAGCCCCGCATAATACTTACAAAAGCAGTCACACCATTGCTGCCCAACCGGATAGGGGAAATATCGGCATAGGTTTCATCGCGGCTCAGCATTACATTGACCGCCTTTTGTCCGGTTTCGGCTTCTTCTACAAGCCAGGGTAAAGTGCGGTAAGCATCTGGCCCTACCACCATATCTACCAGTTTTTCTTCTTCCAGCAGTTTGGCTTTCAATCTTTCGGCCATGCAGCCCAAAATACCTATAAGAAGTCCGGGTTTTTTTTCCTTCACTTTTCTAAACTCAGTAAGTCTTTTGCGTACCGTTTGTTCTGCTTTTTCGCGTATGCTGCAGGTATTGAGCAGCACCAAATCGGCATCTTCCAGATTTCGGGTAGCCCCAAAGCCATGATCATTCAGGATGGAAGCTACTATTTCACTGTCCGAAAAATTCATCTGACAACCATAACTTTCTATGTAAAAATGTTTGCGATAGGGGTTGCTGTCCACTGCAAAAGGCGCATAGGATTCGCCTTGGCGGTTTTCGTCATGATATTCCAGACCGGTTTGTTGAGGTATTTCGCTTTCTAAAACTTCGTTTATCATAGTGCTGCATGAATTGAAAGGGGACAAAGATACAATAATTGAGAGGAAGGTGACAAGTTGTCAGTAGTAAAATAGGCAGTGATTATTCAGCTAGCGGATTGTTTTTTGGGAAACCATGGAATCAACATACTTGTTTGCTTTTTGTAAGTTTCATAAGTAGTGTTCCCTAGCTTTTTATTTTCCAGCATAGGTACCCCCGATACAAAAATGATAAGATAGGTAATCAACAGCGGGCTTGCAAGCGCCCAGCTACCTCCCGGCAAATACACCACCATGATAAACAGTCCCCACCACATAACGATTTCTCCAAAATAATTAGGATGCCTGCTATACTTCCAAAGTCCTGTTTGCAGAATTTCGCCTTCTTTTTTCGTTTTTATAAAGTGGCGTAACTGATCATCGGCCTTCGCTTGCAGCAAGTAGCCACTTAGCCAAATCAGGAAACCAAAGGTGAGCAACAACTTCCCTTCAAGATTATTTGAAAAAAATAAGGCTGCTTTTCCATCGGAATGTTCTGCTGCTGCAGCGGCCACCATAAGTGGAGAGGCTATGATCCACATAAAAAATCCTTGCAATAAAAACACTTGTAAAAAAGACCTCCAATAAATGGTTTCACCCCATTCTTCCCGCCATTGCCGGTAGCGGTAATCTTCTTCTTTTTGGTTGTTTCTGCGGCCAATATGAATAGCCAATCGGATACCCCAGGCCATTACCGCGGCATATACCGGCAAATTATACCCGGCAATCGGGTACATAATCAAAAGGCTGATAGCCACTGAAGCAAAACCAACGCCCCAGGCGATGTCGGCAACATCCATCCTCTTTTTTACCAAAGAAATGAGGTACCAAATCATTTGATGCAGTATAATGAGTAATCCCGTAGAAATAAAAATCCAGAACATGCTTACTGTAGCCATTTAACGATGTAAAAACCTGCGGTACTGACCGATGCGGTCAAAAATGCTCCCCATGCCATATCAATCCATACGATTGTTACCGGCCAGTCTTTTAGGGTTGCGAGGTTGGTAAGATCGTAGGTGGCATAGGTAATAAAACCAAAAAGAGCTCCATACAGTATAGCCTGCGAAACAAGATTTTTCTCAATGGCAGGCGATACAGCAAAAAACATGGTGGCAGCTACAAACAATAAGTAAAAAATAATGGCGGCCGTCCAGTTAACCTGCTCGCTTAATAGGCCACCTAACTGCTTGCGGTAGAGATTTTTTGCAATAAAACCAAGCCAAATTAGATCAATGATTAAAAATACTGCAAAAGTGAGCAGGTAGGCGAGTAATAATTTGGGAATGGATAAGTGCATATAAATGAATTTGGCTACCAACAACCGATAGGATGAAGGTAGCCATTTTCATTTGCCTTATCCGGTAAAGACCTACCGGTGCTATGTTTTTAATAAAAGTTTATTGTGCTTGCTGGAAGTCGCTGTTTGAACTTTGACGCTTGTTCCTGTTTTGGCCGGCATTTCTAAAGTTATTTCCACCACTTCTATGCGATTCGCGGGGATGGTTGCGGGGTTGCTTAATAGAAGGGGTTGAAGAAACGTGATGTTGCATCAAAGGATAAGAATGATTTTCAACCAGTGGTATGGATTTTCCAATAAGCTTCTGAATATCTTTTACGTAGGCTTTTTCTTCTGCATCGCAAAAAGAGATGGCTACACCACCTGCTCCTGCCCGCCCTGTACGACCAATGCGGTGTACATAAGATTCAGGAATGTTGGGTAGTTCGAAGTTGATAACGTGCGACAGCTCGTCAATATCAATACCACGCGCTGCAATATCGGTTGCTACTAAAACCCGGATGGTCTTCGATTTGAAGTTGCTCAATGCGAGTTGCCTTGCATTTTGTGATTTGTTGCCATGAATAGCCTGTGCCGGAACGCCAGCTTTAATCAAGTCTTTTACCACCCGGTCAGCACCGTGTTTGGTTCTTGTAAAAACAAGGGCTCTTTCTACCGAATCTGTTTTCAAAACGTCGAGCAGTAAGTGTCTTTTATTGTTTTTGTCTACATGGTACAAATGCTGTTCTATTATTTCCACAGTGCTCGAAGCCGGCGTTACTTCTACCTTGGTAGGATTTGTGAGAATGGTATTGGCAAGATCTACAATAGCCGGCGGCATGGTAGCGGAAAAGAAAAGCGACTGTCTGCTTCTTGGCAGCATGGCAATTACTTTCTTTACATCATGTACAAAACCCATATCGAGCATGCGATCGGCTTCATCAAGTACAAAGTATTGCACATCAGACAGGGTAAATATTTTCTGCTGAATTAAGTCGAGCAATCTGCCCGGGGTGGCTACGAGTACGTCAATACCCGACCGTATGGCCTGCACCTGACCGAACTGGTTTACGCCGCCAAATATTACTTTGGTACGAAGCGAAGTATGTCTGCCATAAGCTTCAAAACTCTCGCCAATTTGAATGGCTAGCTCACGGGTAGGGGTAAGGATCAGTGCTCTTATTTTACGGTATTGACTTTTATTTACTGCATTGTCTTCCGTCATTAATTGAATGATAGGAATAGCAAAAGCGGCAGTTTTACCGGTACCGGTCTGCGCACAGCCCAACATGTCTTTTCTGGTGAGCAAGGTAGGGATTGCGGCTGTCTGAATGGGAGTAGGGTGTGTGTAACCTTCGGTTTGAAGCGCCTTTAAAATGGGCTCCATTACTTGTAATTCTTGAAATGTCATAGATTGAAATAAAGCAGGTGGGTCATCGTGATTTTAAAACACCCTGCCTGCGGATAAATAAATAGTAAGTGACTGCAATAAATTGCATGCCATTATACAATGAGGTTTTTTGGTATACCTATTGCCGGGAGTGTATAACGTTGATGAACGGAGTCTATGGGTAGTTTGCACCGGCAATGTGCAATTTGTTCCTTGAGAGAAAAGCCCTAAAACAGGGTAAAGATAAGTCTTTGGCTATTATTTCTTGTTAAATTTGAATTTCCGGTATTTTCGATTTCCAAATGGGTGGTTTTTATGTTTTAAAATGATGAGAGCGAACACCCCTTTAATATGGTTTTAAAAAGCGCTTGATGAAGGCTATTAATTGAAATGATGAAACGAATAGAGTCCTCCCGGTTGAGTGGGTTAACCTTGCTGTTTTTACTTTTTGTAGGGGTGGCTTCCATTATTTTGTGCTTTTCCTTGTATTGGGTAAGCACCGATGCGGCAGTGTATTTGCCAGCCGCCCGTTTTATGGCAGCAGGAAATCTGCCTTATCGTGATTTTGTACATCACTATACACCAATCGTTCTGTCGGTACATGCGTTGCTTTGGAAAATCTGGCCCGGAATACCTTATGGTGCTTTTGTGTACCTGCAGCAAGCCGTAGTACTTGCAGGTGCTTTTCTATGTTTCCGGTTGGCACTTCATACTTTTCATCAATCATTCCAAACATCCCTGTGCATTTCCATTGCTTATTACCTTGCTGTTTTGGCACAGGAAGGTAATCTCATTGTATTGGAGCCATGGGTATTACTTTTTGTTTGGTTATCTTTTTCTTTGTTTTTTCAAAAGGGCAGGGCAAAATATTTAGGAGCGGGTATTTTTATTGGGGTAGCATTTTTTTGCAAGCAATACGGCGTATTAAATCTTTTTCCGATGGTGGTTTACCTTGGTTTGAGAAAAAATATCCGGGCTATTTTTGAATTACTTTCCGGCGCGGTCCTGCCTGTTTTGCTTACTATATTGCTATTTTGGATTTTTAAAATACCACCCGGAGATATCCTCAATCAATTATTAGCAGGGGATCATCAGCAACTGAATACGGAAGGTATTTTTACCTGGTTTACTTTTTTATATGGTGGTAAGGTGTTGGGTTGGTTGTTGTTTATAAGTGCCTGCACCATCGTTGGAACCCAAATGTACAAAGAGCATAGTGCCCTCTTTTTTTTCATCCTATCCGGGGTAATCGTTCTCTTGCTACCTACTTTTTTCAGGCATTTCTCTCATTATTTTCTGCTGCCATTGCCTTTTTTATCCATTGCTTGGATGGTGGGTTTACCCGCTTCTCATTCCAGGAAATCTATATTTTTAATTCTGGCAACCCTGCCGGTTTCCATTGTATTTTTTGCGAGGGAATTTAAAAACAGGGATACTTATAGCTGGCAAAAATCAAATGCCGAAACAGTAGCCCTTTATGCGCCCATGGGAGCAGAGGTCTATACTCCGGTGAGCCTTTCGTACCTAACGGTAATCAATCAGTACACGATACCTTTTGCTACTCAAAAAGGATTTGCTTTTGTAAAACTTTCTTTTGATAAATATGAACCGCTGATGCCTGCAGGATCTTATTTTTCCAGTGAAGTCCTGATTAAAGGCGTAAAAATAAACCTGGAGGATCAACAGCTTATGTATCTCTACAAAAAGGTTGAAGATTAAGTTTTGCGGAACTGTTTAGTTATGTGTTTCGTGCAGCTTTTAACAGTATAAAACCTAGGGTTTCCAATATCTATGTACATAAAAAAACCGGTTGGTCTTTTTGGGTAAAAACCAACCGGTAAAATCAACAAACATTTTTGCAAATGCTAGTTGGCAAGACTGATCCTTAATTGCATACCAGCCCTTGTATTGGTAGTGGGGGCCGAAGTACTGATATAAGGAATACTGCGCATCTGATCGAAAAACAGCCGAATGTTGACCCGGTTATTCATTATGTAATCGATGCTTGGATTGATCTTGATTACTTTTTGACCTGCGGTGCTGAAACTGCTGTTCTGATCGAGTCGGCTGTTGCTGGTAGCATCATCCCGTATACTGAAATCAAACCGGAAAGTAATATCATTTTCAAGTGTTTTGCCTCCTTCAGGATTGAGGAATTTAGGCAACTTGAAAGGCAGTTTCAAACCTCTTTTACGCCAGCTTGCTCCTATCGTATATTCCGTACTGTTTACCTCGCTTAACTGATAGTCGAGCATGCTTAAGCTCAGCGTTCTTGATTTACGATATTCCAACCGGGTATTCAATTGATTGGTAGTAGTAATATCTATGCCAATCAGTGGCTCAAAACCTTCGCTGATGGTAATGTTTGGAATCAGGAAATAAGGAATATAGTTACCGCTTACGGTATCGAGGAAAGAAGGGAAGCCCAATCCAAAACGATCCTGAAACAGAAGTGCTGAATTAAACTGATTCATACTCAACCGACCCTGATAGGCATGGGTAATGGCTATGGCGGAAAAAGTTTTTTCAAGTGCTGGCAATCTGGTAAGACCGGTAAAGTTCAAACGCCAGTTGGGCATTGGTTTGATGCCTCTGAATGGATTGGCATTGATATTTGGATTGCTGTTGTCAATAAGTGCCACAGTATTGGGACTCTTGCCGGTATAGGCAGCAAGAAAGGAAGGTATCAATACATTTTGTGCATAACGGCTATATCCTTGGGCATATCCGTCGGTTTCCAATGGTCTTCCAGCTTGGACCCAGTAAGGATTTTTCTCAGCAATTCTCAGGCTCAAATCCTTCCGGTAGCCTTCAAATTCTTTAAAAGTCTGACCGGTTTCATCAGGATTGAACTTGCGGAACAAGGTACCAAAACTGATATAGCTTACACTAAAGGATCCGGTTGCATAGGGGTTCAAATGGGCGAAACCGCTGCTGCCTGTAGTATCCTTGAATAATTCGCTGAAGTTTTTACTGAAAGACTTTTCGAGGTTCACATCGATGGTAAATTCCCGGAAAGGTTCCAGTTGGGCCTGCAAGCTCAATCTTTGATCAAAACGCTGTGTAAATAGTTGGTTGAAGCGGGGATCATTTGTTACCAGTCCGCGTCGGGCAAAATCATTCAGCATCATGGTATCTGGCTGGAAACCCATGATGTATTTAAACCCTGGTGCATTACTCTTTGGATTTTGTCCTAGAATCCTACTGCTGTCGGTATAACCCGGTAGGCGGCTGTTGTACACCTCTCCATAGTTGATGCTTGCCCGTTTTACCATAGTAATCAACCGGCCGGCAATACGAGCGGCACCGGTTACCTCTATCTGTTTTTGTTTGCGTTCATTACGCTTCTCAAGTCTTGCTTTTTTACGCGCCAGCTTCCGCTCTTTTGGGGGGAGTTTATTAATCTCCTTTTTAAGGCTGTCCGCTTTTATTTTATCAATTTGTTTTTTCAGCTTGGTCATTTTTGCAGAAGCTGTGTCAAGTGCTGCTTTAGGTGCAGGTTCGTTTTCCAGTGCCGCCAGCCATTTGCTTTTGCGGTAAAGTCTGGAGAAATCAAACTCCCCGTTTACCGTACGGTCATTGCCATTTTCAAGGAAGTTACCTTGGTTTAAAGCCTGCATTAACAAACTGCTTGCCATCCATGTGTAGTTGCCGGTGTAGCTTGCCCTCATCTGAGTCCAGTCCAGAAAAGGAAATTTTTGGGTAGGAAGGGTGTAGGTCAGCACTACTTTCTGGTTGTAATCAACATTACGCCCACCTGTATAAAAATTGTTCCACATACTGTCTCGGAGAGAAGGGGTATTTAATTCTCCACTTGGTTCATCCACTCTTGCCCGGTTTACAGCCGTAAAGTCTACATTAAACGAGCGGGTAAGATCCCAACGGAAACTATAGAAACGATCGAAGTTGAAAAATTTATCATAGGTGGTATCAACCCGTTCCACTTTATTATCAAATGTGTTTACAATCCGCGGCACATATCTACCAAACTGACGGTTGATATCCATGCGGAAAGCCAGTGCAGAAGGCATTGGGTTGAAGTTAATGTCTTTGATAAATGTGAGCCAGGGAGACCTGTTTTTTATTAATTTTTTAAAAGGCTCGAGATACTTGGGTTGTGAACTATAAGCATAACCAAGCACGCCCCGATACCTTTTTACTTCATCTTCGGTTATAATGGGAGACGAGGCAAATTGTCTTACAAAATTATAGGTAAGGTCAAAATTGCTGAGGCTCCAGGGCATATTCTTTTTACCCTGTTTTGGTTGCATCCGCATATTGTTGATGTTGAATGTCTGCGTAGAAAGGTTTTCCCTCGAAAACCGCTTGATGGAATCGCAATTCACGCAATTGCTCAAACGGTCCTTAAAAAGTATGTCTTTGTCATACGGATCAAATTCAGGTGTTCGGGTGGTGCGGTTGATACTTGCATATACCGGAATGCTGAGACCTGCACCTTTGGGTAATAGTTTTCCTGCATCAATCTGCAAACTTGCATCAATCTGTGTCGTGGCTTCAGTGCTTCGTTGTGCTATTCGTTGATCAATGGAACCAAAATTGGTACTCATATGAGAACCTGCTACACTCAGGTTGCCAAGGTCTGCCAATTGTATATCTACTCTTCCCACTGCAGCATATCCCATTTTATCTACAATATTGCTCAGGCGCAATTCATTGATCCACATTTCCACCCCGATATTCGGGCCGTCCGGTCTTTTGGGATTTTCTACCCCTACAAAAATCCCCCGCACCTCGGCAAGGTTCGGATTTCCAAAAATACCGTACACTCTATCTCCTACATTCTCAGAGTAATAGGAAATAGGGGTAGCTCCGGGTTGGCCATTTCTTCTGTTTTTTAGTGCAATCAATTCATCAAGCTGCAGGTCGAGATTATTCAATTCAGGCCAGATGCTGTCAACAGAAATATTAGGACCCGCCGGTCGGGTGATGGTCAGCGGGATTTTTACTTCGTAATAGTTATTGATAAAATCCTGTCCGATTCGTACTACTGCAAAAAGATTATTATCTGCAAGGGGAACATATCCGGGATCTTGTTGGGTCAATTCTTCGGCATGGATAAACATACTGAGTTTTTTGTAGCGTCGCAAATCGTTGCTAATGGTTTTAAAAACGCCCCGGGCATCGCCACTAAAAAGATTGCGAACCTGCAAACTCAGTGCCTGTTCGTTTTGTAAAATATTAATTCCCCCGTTGGCCAGCGCCTGTACCCGCTCTATTCCCGGAGGAATGCGGTAGGGTATGGGTGAACGCCGGTCGTTTTCTTCAATATTAACGGCCAGGGTACTGGAAGTAGTGAAAGTGTTCTGATCGGTAGAGGTATAGGCTCCATCTCTGCTAAGTTCAAAAGCAAATTGACGCCAGTTGTTCCGTACCAGATCCAACCTTGCAAAGCGCAGGATGACACTATCTTCCCATCCGGTCATATACATCCGCATGAAGCGAATGCTTTTGAAATCGGGGATATCGCCCACTTTGCGGGTATATCGGGCTACGGGTATGCGAAACTGATACCAAATTTCTTCGCCTTGAGTTCCGTTTTCATAGCGAACCGATACAACTCTCCGATCTGTAATGAAGTTTTCACCAACGGCCATTCTGTTGGGCTTGATATCGATATTGTACTCAAAGTATTCCTCGTTTTCGTTGAGGGTATTGTCTCTGTTGAGGTCTTCATTGTCTGGGGTTAGGGTACTGGCATTAAGGGTGGCGCTTGCTCCACTTACGGGGGAGTTGCCTTGAGGTCCGTTAAACCGCTTGTAACGTTGCAGGATGTCGGCATTGATGGCATCATATTGTTCGTTGCGGTAGTTTACAAAGTTGTCGTTGCTTGGGTCGGTAAGTGCCTGCTGGTAAACCGGGCTGGCAGTACCAAATGTATTTGCCAGTGGCGTTAAAAAATCCTGTAAACGCTTTGCCCTTTCATCAACATCATTTAATCCGTCGAAACCTACATCCTGAAATTCCCGGTCTTCAGGATTATTGCTAAATGCATTGGCTACCTGTATAGGGTTTAATGGCGCCCTTCCCCAAATGGTAGTGGTATCCACCGCAAGGTTGGGTTGGGTAGGAGTAGGCAGTCCGTTTTCGTAAAAGCGTCTTCCATCCCGCATGATATCTTCACTCAGGTTACCGAGGTTGATTTTCAGTTCTCCACCTGCAGGGTTGGTGAATCCATTTGGGAAGGCTGTAGTTCTCATAAATGGATCTTGTAACCAAAATTCCATAAATTCTATGTTGGCACTTTCAAAATCAGTTTGATCAATTGCCCGCATAATTCCTCCCCATCGGTTTTTGGGGTTTGCCAGTAGTCCGTTTGGTAAAATACTTCCCGGACGGCTATCATAGTTGTAAATACCCCTTTCTTTTGGATAAAAACCGAGGTCAAAGCTAATTAGCTGATTCAATCCAGGCTGAGGTGTTCTTTGCGGAAATAATTCCTGGTTATTAATAGCGCGGACCCTTGGATCGCTTAACAGGTTTCTGTCTTTAATCGGATTATTGGGGTTACGGCCATCTTGCATAACAGGCTCAATCTGATACCATGCCAACCGCGCTCTATTTTGGGAATTTTCCAGTTGATTAATGGTTTCGGCCTCGGGGAAACCGGCATCCTTTGGTGTGCTGGATAAGGTCCAACCAATAAAAGGAAAACGAAGATCGATATTAGCACGTGTGCCCTCAAAGTCATCGAGATAAATTAATCCATTGTCCCCTTCTCCAATTTGTGGCGGTTGTCCGGGTTTCAATATGGCTGCTTCGCCATATGCCTGAATGGATGAAGGGGCGGTGGTGCTGTAAAAAGGAAGTTTATCAAGCCAGCGGCTAAGTTGTTTCCAGTCGTTTCGGTAATTAAAATCCAGTCCGTACATGGTGTTCCGGATGGGGTCTTCACCAATATTCATTTTGGTGAAGAAAGGTCTTTCTCCAAGGCGCATCAGGGTACCGCCAAGCGATAGGTTTTTGTTGGCGAGGTAATCTGCACGTACCCCGAGGAATCCCCGGTTCTGAATTCCAAATCCAACGTTATTTTCGAGGCTTACGCTCACAGGAAGCCCGGCATTTTTAATGGCTTGGTTTATAATGACGAGTTTTCCAAGATTGTAATCAATTGTGTAATCTACATTTTCGCGAAGCACCTGTCCGCCTGCTGTAACAGTAACCGAACCGGGAGGGATATTGATGGCATTAAGGTAAACTTCCTCCCCCTGACTGCTTTTGGCTTGTCCCCGCACGTAGTATCGGTTTACCTGTGCATAATTTTGTTGGGCAATGGTTTTAATGGTATCATACAATGCCTGAAAAACATATTTTTCGGCAATATCATTGGGCTGATTGGCAAAGGCGAGTCTTTTAAGATCGCTGCCAAAGGGCTCAAGTACCGGGAAGATGATTCGTCCGTATTGTGGTTGGATCGTAAAACTGTCTACAAAATCAAAAACACCGTCGGGTTGGGGATCGTTTCGGTTGTTCAGCCGATCAAGCTGCAAAATCCTTAGTAATGGCCTTCCAGGATCGTCGCCTTCGGGTAAAATCCTTTTTTCACCACCGCCCGGTTCTTCATAGGTAATGTTTACCCGAAATCCGTCCCTTTCCACATTGAACAGGTCAAGGGCATATACGTTTTTCATCATCAGGTCCCAAATGGGCAAATTGGGGCGCTGGCTGGTCGCCTTTAGCATTTTCAGAAATAAAACTTTCTGAATACCCTGAGTAGTGTCGAGCGCCACATCCTGGGCAAACTCTCCTACCTGAAAAACCCGGCCATTGGAGGTATATTGAAAGGCAATGCCTAAAACCTCGTCAGGTTGTAAAAACTGGTTAATGCTTATAAATCCTACCTGCCGGTTAAAATTATAGTCAGTTCCTTCATTAAGCTTCCGGGCAAAAGTTCTTTCAAAATCCTGCACTGGTCTCAGACCTCGTTGCTGTAGCAGGGTGGTTACATTACTGGGATTACGAAAAGCTTCGCTATTTACAATGCCATAAAGCCCATTGGCCCCATTGTCAGGAAAATCATCTCCGGCAATACTCGGAATATTATTGTTGAAGGGGTTGCGCTCCCCCAGATCCATTAAAGCTACCATATCTCTGCTATCGGTAGTTTGACCGGTTCGGTTAGTTACCCATACTTCGATCCGCATAATCTGTACCTGGCTCTGTACAAATGGCAGCGTACTCATGCTGGTATTGTACTGATCGCGGAAGTACTGTGATAACAAAAAATGGCGATTTTCTTCGTAATCATCCAGTCTTTTATCGAAATTAATTACCGCTGCTCCACCTTGAAAATTCTGGCTTTGCCGCTGGCTTTTCTGATTGGCTACAGCAGCGGTAATCATTAACTTGCCAAACTGTAGCTGGGTCTTTATCCCAAAAAGAGCCTGAGCCCCCTGAATCAACTGCCCCTTGGTGGCGAAGCTCATATTACCTGCTTCAATACTTTTTATTATTTCATCATCCCTTCCCCGATAGTCCAGTTTTAACTGGTTTTCAAAGTCAAAATTGGCGAGGGTATTAAAATTAATCGGCAGTTTCATTTTATCCCCAATATTGGCATCCATATTAAACTGCGCATTCATATCGAAATCGAAAGTGCCATATTTA
Organism: Chitinophagales bacterium; assembly: GCA_038209595.1. Taxonomy (GTDB): domain Bacteria; phylum Bacteroidota; class Bacteroidia; order Chitinophagales; family Chitinophagaceae; genus Phnomibacter. The sequence continues at coordinate 14,537 of JBBQXO010000026.1, read as the reverse complement.
CGCGCTCTTTCAGGCAGGGTAGGGTTTTTTATGTTCTGTCCCTGATAACCCGCCATGATATCCACATTCCCATTGGGCCGGATATCAATTTTGCCATTCCCGAAAATACGATTGAATAAGTCGTCGAACATCCGCAATTTGGGACGAACGAGTTTACGGTTGAGGGTGAAGTTAGCGTCTGCTCTATTGCGGAAATTTTCGGTTTCCATTTCACGGGAACGCAACCGTAGAAATTCTTCGAAACTTAGGGATGTGGGTTTGCGAAAGTAGGATTCACCGATTTTCTCGACAATGTAATATTGCTTGGTGACCGGGTCGTATTCAATTTTTTGCTTGAGGTAAGCGGTATCCCTCAGATCAAAGGGGTTTCTGTTTCGGTTGTCAGAAAAGGGATCGCCTCTTCTGTCCCGTATTGGAAAGCGAAGGCTGTCGGTTCGGGTGCTATCCACACCATTTTGGCGTGCTGTGTTTTGTGCATCAAGTGATAATACCGGACACAAAACGGACAGGAGACTGCCGATAACCCATAAAAAGTGACTCACATTGCGCGTCAAAGCAGGAAATATTTGGTCGGGTAAAATTTTAACGCAAAGGCAGAAATAATTTTAAGGTGGAAAATTAAGGTTTATTTATAAAGATTTAAGAACCTGTTTTATAATAGCTTCTACAGAGGAAAGATCCGGCTGCTGCTGCTGAAGCTTCCGGAGTGCACTTTCAGCCATATTTTTTTGGATACCGAGAGCTACTAAAGCATCTAACGAATCCGTCCAGATGGTATTGTGTTGCAAAACAGTTGGAGTGCCCGCAGCGTCGACCATTTTCCCCATTTTGTCCTTCAGCTCAAGAACAAGCCTTTCAGCCGTTTTTTTACCAATACCTTTCACACGCTCCAATTGGCGGGCATCGCCCGAAAGGATAGCTGTTGCAATTTCCATCGGCCGGAGACTGCTAAGCATCATTCGGGCTGTACTAGCTCCTACACCACTCACCCCCAATAGCTTTATAAACATCTCTTTTTCCTGTGCTTCCCAAAATCCAAACAAGGTCATAGAGTCTTCACTCACCTTCAAATAACTTTGTAAAGTAACGATTTCTTTTCCCTGTATCGAAGAGTAGGTTGGCAAACTGATGTGCAGCTCGTATCCAACGCCCTGTACATCAAGTATTACCCTTGTTGGATCCAGGTAGGCTATTTTTCCTTTGAGTTGTGCGATCATTATTTGGTTAAAAAAAAACGAAGATACGGACTAGCCTTAATCCGGCATAACCTTGGAGTGCAATTATTGGACTAGGTATTAAAAGTGCTGGTTTTTTTTCAACGTGTTATTTCTCGTGGACGTGCTTTTTTTAAAATTTCGAGGTTAAAGATATTTTTTGGAAAAAGGATATTGGCAATATTTTATGAGGAGTATATTATTTGTTTCTCAATATTTTAATTTCCTCCAAATCCAATCCAGTGTAATCTGCAATATCATTATTCAAAAATCCGTTGATTATCAGCTTTTTGGATACAAATTTCTCTTTTTAAATTTCTCCTTCCAGTTTCTCTCCCAGTTTTCCTTCCAGTTTTCCTTCTATTCTCCATTCCGATTTACCCTCCCTTTGTGCTGTTTCAAGCATATTTTATGAGATAGCCCAATTTTTTAAATGTGCCTTGTAATTTATTTTTTCAGTTGTTGTAATAGCATCTACTTTTTCTAACCCTTTGTCAGGGAAGAGTAGACGAAATTTTCTTTTGCGAGAGGAATAGATTTTCCTGAAACGGATGCATATTTGAGTGTATTTTCATGCAAAAACTACAATTAAGATAAATTTGGAATTGATTGAAATCAATTCAACTCCTTTCTCAATGTTTCAATTTCTTCTATCCCCAAACCTGTTAGATCGGCAATGTCACTATTTGAGAAACCTCTGATTATCAGCTTTTTGGCTACAAATTCTGCTTTTTGAATTTCTCCTTCCAATTTCCCTTCCAGTTTTCCTTCTATTCTCCCTTCCGATTTACCCTCCATTTGTGCTGTTTCAAGCATACTTTGTGAGATAGCCAAATTTTTTAAATGTGCCTTGTAATTTATTTTTTCAGTTGTTGTCATAGCATCTACTTTTAGTTGCGCTTCCACTTTTTCTAACCCTTTGGCACGGAAAGATAATGGTAAAACATTGTTTTTTAGATAGTAAATCCACTCGTCGAGAGTGTCTTTAGCAATGTTATCAAAGTTATTCACTTTTATGATAAAATATTCAGGATAGATTTGATGAATCTGAGTTTTACCAAATTTTTCAACCTGATTTTTGTTGAATTGAAGGATATGGTTTTGGTGAAGCCCAAGAAAGACATTTTTAGCATGGTAAATATAATCCAATCCCTGACCAAGGTCGAAATAAACAATATTGATAGAGTAGACCTTTTTTACCTGTCCATAGGGCTCGCCGGCTTTTAAGTAATCTGTTATGAGTCTTGAAGTGCCAAATAGCATTCTGTGGAAATAGTCATGCTCGCTGTAGTATTGAAGTTCAATAAGAAAGATTTCTTCTTTTTTATTTATGCAAACAATGTCTACCTTGTTGGTCTTGTCAAGGGCATGGTCCGGGTTAGATTCAGATTCCGGGATATGTTGTATCTCCACGTCTTCCTTCAGTAATTCCGATAGAAAGCCTTCCAAAATGCCATAGTTGGCCTTTTGGCGCAGCAGCCTTTTAATAGCCCAATCGAAAGAGATTATAGGACGCATTGTGTTGATAAATTTATAACTTTCATTTATCTTATAGCCATTTTCAAGATCATTTTATAGAATTGCTTGTGTTTTTCCTACTACTAAAGGTAATACTGCTAATAATCAAAATTCAAAAACTTAGTGATAATTTTATGGGAACCATAATGTAAAATAGGACGGGTTGACAGTAAACGACTTTTGTTATGGAGGATAATATCTCCTAAAACAAGAAGCTACCAAAAATAATTTAAAATGGTTTTACGAATTACAAAGCAGGAGAAGTAAACTGTTTTAACCCTTTCTTTGTAATAAGATTTTCACTAAAAACAAATATATGTCGTTACAAATTGGCCAAATGGCCCCTGATTTCACCCTATTTAATTCTGAAAAAGTAGAAGTTTCCTTAAGCGGTTTAGCTGGTAATCCGGTTCTTTTGTTGTTTTTCCCACAAGCTTTTACCGGGGTTTGTACCACTGAGTTATGCAGTATCCGGGATAATATGGCCCAGTATAACGCCGTAAATGTTACTGTGCTTGGGATAAGTGTAGATAGTGTTTTTACCTTGGCTAAATTCAAGGAAGAGCAATCCTATAACTTCGATTTGCTAAGTGATTTCAATAAGGAAGTTTCAGAAGCCTATGCTTCTATCTACGAAACTTTTGCTTTTGGAATGAAAGGAGTGAGCAAACGTTCCGCATTTTTAATTGATGCGGAGGGTAAAATTGCCTATGCCGAGGTACTTGAGAGTGCTGGAGATCAGCCTGACTTTAAGGCAATACAGGCTGCTATTGCCGCATTATAGAATATCCACTGCTTAGGGAAAATGGCTAAACTCCAATTCCCCGGGTAATTCCCCAAAAAACCTGCCAATTGGCACAAGATGTTCTTTTTTTGGATTTTTTGTACTCTGTTGGCAGGTTTTTCGTTTTATTAGTGAAAATATAGAAAGGTTTTATTAAATTGCATCTTAAATTCTCTTGATTTGAAATTTTTGATCATAATTTCTTTTTTCCTGCTATCTGCCGCTATGAGTGTGCAGGCTCAGAAAGCATGGGAAGGGTCTGATAATCAAAAAGAAAAGGAAAAGTCACTGGTAAAATTCTTTCCTAACCCGGCCATCAACTTTATTAATTTCGAATTTCGGGAAATGCCTCCCTCTGGTTCATCCTTACAGGTTTATAGTTTTCTAGGTCGTCAGGTAGCTATCGTGCCAGTAAATGCTAAAAGAATAACCGTAAATGTGAGTGAGCTTTTCCGGGGGATTTATGTTTTTCAAGTAATCACTCCCTCTGGTAAAGTATTTGAAACCAACAAATTTCAAGTAAGTCGATAACCTTATAGATCTTTAGAACTAAGCATATTCATCTTTATTTTTTTGTCTTTTTCAATTTATTTGCTTTTGTCCCAGAGCCGACATTGCATTTATAATGTTTAATTAGGACATTAAATTCGCGAAAACACGAAAATGAAAGTGTATTCGGTTAATTGCTGTGAAATTCGTTAAAGGATTTGGTCTTGCTTTCACAAGCACTTATTTCCTGATTATTTATTTTTTAGTTTCCCATAGCTAACCTTCCTTAGATATCTGTGCACGTTGGGTTCTTCATTTTCATGGGAAATAACCTGTATGCGGATCTAAAAACACCGCATAATCAGATGTATTTATTAGAAATGGATGGCTCATCGTTATATATATGATGTTCCTGAATTTTTGGTTACTCGCCATTTAATTGCTTCGAGGTCCATATTTTCAAACTACCTGCAAGGCCATTGGGAATTCCATTTTTACCTGGGCTTATTTATTTCTTCGAAAGCAGGCAAAAACATAGAAGCATCCTGATAGTGTAAAAAGTTGCCACCCGATTAAGGTTATTTATGCCTTGGATTTGTCGGATTTTTCTGTTTAAGCACCAATCCTTGTGAAAATACAAAAGTGAACTGATCACCAAATGGGTTTATGGATTATACCGATCCGATAATCTGAAAAAGTCATACCAATATAAAATAACCAACTGCCAGCTCGATTTGATATAAGACATTTTATGCCCCAATAAGGTATATGGATAAAAATATAAAGCCGTAAAAAAGATGAAAGGGTTTGTTTAAGCCTCTTCCTTACGTAAGTTTTTCAAATGCTTCCTCTTAATTGGTTCTCTGTTTTGTCGGGAATATTGAGTGAAATATTTATGATTATCAAGAAAACGGATCTGAATTTCATTGAATTGGCTTCTCTCTTTTAGCATATCAAATTCAATCCATTCTTTTTCCAGAAGAGAAGCAATGGACTGAAAATCGGATCTTCCCAAATAATCCAGGTCTGCATCGCAAAGAATTTTTGCCAGATAGCAAGAGGGGCTTTGTGGGATTTTAGTAGCCATGATCAATTCAGAAATTCGTTCTATATCTGCCGCAGAAGCGCCTAATAGGGGGAGTTTCTCCCTTGCAATACGGCAACTTTCCCGCTCATGCTCATGGGGAACATTTATAAATCCGGTATCATGAAACCACGCAGCAGTTTCAAGTAACTGCAATTCATGGGGATCGGTTACCCCTTCGCAATCTGCAATATGCAAGGCCTGCTTAACAACATCTTTGGTGTGACCCTTCGAATGATAAGTATGCTTTCCAGATAAATGACTGGATAACAGAGCCAAAATTTCTGATTGTACTAGCTTAATGTCTATCAAAAAATATTGATTTGTAGCATTAAAATTAAGTACATGGCATTAAAAAAAAGAAAAAATTATGAATACTGACTTATTATATTTTTTCACCCCTCCATAATAGACATAAAAAAATAGTCATCCTGTAGAAACAGGATGACTTAACGATTGCTTGCCATATGAAAATCTTCAATTGTGTAATAAATACACAATATAAATATAAGCCTTAAATTATTCAGTTTGTTTACAAATCATTCAGTTTTGGCCTTTTTGTATAAAATTTGTCTTTTTTGTGTTCATTATAAATGTTCTCCGTGCTGACTAAGGTCTAATCCTTCCTTTTCTTCCTCCTGCGAAACCCTTAAGGGAGAAATAAGGTCGGTAATCTTTAATAATAAAAAAGAACCACCAAAGGCAAAGAGAGATACCGCTACCAACGCAAGCAAATGAGCAAAAAACAAACCTGTTTCGCCAAAAGCTAAACCATTGGTTGTTACCACCGGGTTGATATGGCCATTGGCAAATACCCCGGTTAAAATCATGCCAGTCATGCCGCCTACCCCATGGCAAGGAAAAACATCCAGCGTATCATCAATATTGGTTCGCTTTGTACGCCACTCTACCATCAAGTTGCTTACAACAGCACTCACAATACCCACAACAAGCGAGTGAGGGATACTGATAAAACCAGCAGCAGGGGTGATGGCTACTAGGCCAACGACGGCACCTATGCAGGTCCCCATGGCACCTGGTTTGCGACCTCTTACAGCATCAAAAATTATCCAGGTAAAAGCAGCGGCCGCAGAAGCTGTGGTGGTTGTAGCAAAGGCGGTGGCAGCCAGGCCATTGGCACCAAATGCCGAACCGGCATTAAATCCAAACCAGCCGAACCATAACAGACCGGTACCGAGCAATACATAAGTAATTCTTGCCGGCTTATGTTCCACTTCTACCCGCCCTTTCAAGTAGATTGCACAGGCCAAAGCAGCCCACCCGGCACTCATGTGTACAACAGTTCCCCCTGCAAAATCGAGAACCCCCATTTGGGCCAAAATGCCATCGGGGTGCCAGGTGGCATGCGCCAGAGGGCTGTAAATAAACAGACTGAACAGTACAATAAATAGGATATAGGATGTAAACCGGATACGCTCTGCAAAAGCACCAGTAATTAGTGCAGGTGTAATAATGGCAAATTTTAACTGAAAAAAGGCAAATAATAATAGAGGAATGGTGGGTGCGGCTACCCACGGTGAGCCTTCCAGTAAACCATGCATCATAAAAAAGGTAAGTGGATTGCCAATGATCCCATGAAAACTTTCGCCAAATGCCAGACTAAAACCAATCACTACCCATAAAATGCCAATAACAGCCATGCAGATAAAGCTTTGCAACATCGTACTGATAACATTTTTTTTACCCACCATGCCGCCATAAAAAAAAGCCAGACCCGGTGTCATGATAAGTACCAAAGCACTCGCCATCAGCATCCAGGCAGTATCACCAGTATCTACTGCATCAAAGTTTACAGGAAGTGTTGCCGGTATAGAATTGTTGAACAGGGCCAATACCATGATTAAAATCAATAATATAAATGGTGCCCATGCTAATTTTCGACTCATTGACATAAAAAATAGTACTAATTTTTGATTATCAGAGCGTCAAATGTAGCCAAACAAGGGAATTTTGTGTGTATATGATTTATTTTAATTTGTCGCACTGCCTGACATCAGGCGCAGGTTAATAAAACCCTCCCATGCTGTTTTAAAAAATGAAGAATGTAGCAATTGTAGCCTTTATGGGGGATTGTGCAAAGGAGCCTCGGGGAGTTGCTCAATCGTAAAAAGGGTCTTCAAGATCGTTTCGGTCCTTATTGGTAGTAGGCTGCGAAATAACAAGAAGCTCGAGGGGCTCGCTGGTTTCCTTTACTATGAAATGCTCATTTAGCGGCTTAATCAAAATCTCTTCCATGGGTTTTAAAACAAGTATTTTCTTACCAATATAAAAGGTAGCTGTACCTGTTAATATGTAAAAAAATTATTGTGCTTCAGGGTGAAAATGAGCTTTTTCTTTGGAACCCGGAGGCATGATTTCATGCTTTACAGATAATCCCGGGGTGTCCGAAAGGATCCACCCTGTACATTCCTTTCCTCAGTTATAGGCTTTGGCTTTCTTTTTGTCAATAATGGAATGTAGACGCAGTTTCTGTAGGTACTTATTTGGTTGTTTACATTATTACGATGGGTGAAATTAAGTAAGTTATTCCATGAGGGGAAAGGTAGAAAAAGAAGCCCCGGCAAAACCAGGGCCCCTATTTAATTAATTTTTCCAGGATATACTTTTAGCGCTGCCTCAAGACAGTCCATGGCTTTATCAAGGGATTGCACATTAAGTACATAGGCCAGCCTTACTTCTTGCATACCAAGTCCCGGAGTGCCATAGAATCCGGTTGCCGGAGCGAGCATAATGGTTTGGTTTTCATAACTGAATGACTCCAATAACCACTGGCAAAATCGATCGCTGTCATCAATGGGCAGTTTGGCCATGGCATAAAAAGCACCACCGGGGTTGGGACAAAATACCCCTTCCATGGCATTCAATCGGTTTACTACGAGGTCGCGGCGACGAAGATATTCGGCCTTGGTATCGGTAAAATAGTCGGCGGGTAGGTCTACTGCAGCTTCTCCGGCAATCTGTGCGAAAGTGGGAGGGCTTAATCTTGCCTGGGCAAATTTCATGACGGCATCGAGTACTGCCTGATTGCGGGTAACCAATGCACCAAGCCTTGCACCACATGCACTGTATCGCTTGCTGATGGTATCCATAATAATCAGATTTTCATCGGCACCTTCCATCTGCAGCACACTTAGCAGTTCCCCCGTATAGCTGAATTCGCGATAAGCCTCATCACTAAAAAGGTAAAGATTGTGCTTTATCACAATGCTTTTTAAGCTTTCAAGCTCTTCCCTGCTATACAGGTAGCCAGTTGGATTATTGGGGTTACAAATCACTATGGCTTTGGTACGTGGGGTAATCATTTTTTCGAGATCGGCAATAGGGGGCAAGGCATAACCATTTTCAATATAGGAGGTTACCGGTACCACTTTTACGCCTGCAGCTACAGCAAATCCATTGTAATTGGCATAAAACGGCTCGGGTACAATTACTTCATCGCCTTCATCAAGGCAGGCCATAAATCCAAATAAAATGGCTTCACTTCCGCCGGTGGTTACAATTATCTGTTCGTGAGTAACTGCCACGCCAACTGATTGGTAATAGGATACAAGCTTGCGGCGGTAGCTTTCATTGCCTGCACTGTGACTGTATTCAATAACCTTTATATCGGCTTGCTGAATAGCTGCTATTATAGTTGGAGGCGTTTCGATATCGGGTTGGCCTATATTAAGATGATATACTCTGGTTCCCCGTTTTTTTGCTGCTTCGGCAAATGGTACCAATTTGCGGATAGGGCTTGCAGGCATGGCTAAGCCTCTTTTACTTACATTAAGCATGGTCATTTAAATACGTATGGATGGAGAAATAGTGATCTTTTTTTATTATGCAATTCCCTTTTTTGAAAGATACTTTTTATGCGGAATGGCAAAGTTAGCAGAAGCTAAGCGCATTAAGGAAATGCTGTTGGAGAATACTCCTTAAAATGATCATTTAGAGTAGGCAAGGGCAATAGTTGATTTTTGGGATTTACTATCCTGTTTAGGCTCAAAAAAGGGAAAGATGCAAATTGGCTTTAGAAATTGGTTTTTCCTGATTTCCCAGAAATCATTTTATCAGGAGGAAAAACAAGCCCGGCTTTTCCTCAAAATCTTATCTTCCTCAAACCTTTTTAATAAACCACAAGTGTTACTCCTTTCATCCGCTGCCAGTAAGATGTTCGGTTGTATGGTAATAAAAAAAGAACCCCATGGCCATGGGATTCTTTTTTTAATTAACCTAAAAACAATGAAACCTAAAAACAATGAAACCTAAAAACAATGAAACCTAAAAACAATGAAACCTAAAAACAATGAAACCTAAAAACAATGAAACCTAAAAACAATGAAACCTAAAAATATTAAGCCACAACCTCCCCCGAAATGGTAAGGACGGCCGGATCGTTGTCATTAACAAGTTTTACGGTAATTTTCTTTGTGAATACCCCCATGGTTTTACTATCAAAAGTAACCTTGATGGTACCGCTTTTACCGGGTTGAATCGGTCTTGGCGGAAATTCTGGTTTGGTACAGCCACACTCAGCAGTAGCATCTTCGATAATGATCGTTTTGGTGCTACTATTCACAAAAGAGAATTCTATAGTGACCGGCTGATTCTGCTTTATTTTACCAAAATTATGGGTGCTCTTTTCGAAATTTAATCCTTCACCGGGAACACCTGTATTTAGATTTGCAAAACTCATCAGGCTGAACATCACGGCTGTAATGCTCAATGTCAAATAATTTAAATATTTCATAGTCATTTTGTTTTCTACCTTTCTCATTCAAGAGAAAGATTGCTTTATTCCTTCACCTTACCAAGGCTTCCGTTACCAGGAGCAGGCGCAGCAGGAACTTCCTGTACTTCTCCGGTAATATAAATTACTTTTTCCTGTCCATCATTGAAATAGATAGTAATAGGTTTGTTGAAAGGTCCTACGGCAGCTGCATTAAAACCAACTTTGATCTTCACCAATTCGTCTGCCTTATATGTACCTGCTTTAAATTCAGGAGTGGTACAACCGCATCCAGCCTGCACCATCTCCAATTTCAACGGTGTATGCATACCTTTAAGTTCGAAAAACGTATAGACAGCGGTTCCTTGAGGGATTTTACCGAAATCATGCTTTTCTTCATTAAGCCAAAGAGGGGCTTTTTTAGGTTCTTCTGTGTTCTGGGCAAACCCTGATACACTCACTAATAATAGAGCGGTCAAACATCCAAACAAGTATTTTTTCATGGTTTTCTATTTTTAAAAGGCTAAAATATTTCATTTTTCGCTTATAGAACGTATTTTCCCTGTTAAATATTTTCGGCAAGAGAAGATCTGTTTGCCTTCTATTTAGTTAAAAAAGAACAATGAACCGCTACATTTGCTGTATGGAATCATCTTTTGCTGCCAATCAATCGGCGGAGGCATTGTCTTTCGAGAGCTTCCGCGCCGAAGTTTTGAAGGATTACCGGCTCGCCAGAATCAGTCGGGAAGCTAGCCTGCAGGGTCGTCGTGAAGTATTGACCGGCAAGGCTAAATTCGGCATTTTTGGAGATGGAAAGGAGATTCCGCAAATTGCATTGGCTAAATTTTTCCAACCCGGTGACTGGCGTAGTGGTTATTACCGTGATCAAACCTGGATGCTTGCGCTTGAGATCGGTAATCTGGAACAATATTTTGCCCAATTGTATGCCGATCCTGAAATCGCTCATGAGCCTATGAGTGCCGGCAGGCAAATGAATGCCCATTATACCTCTGATAATTTTGACAAAGAGGGTCAATTGATGCCGCTTACCGAGCAGTATAATACGGCTACCGATATGGCTCCTACTGCTTCGCAAATGCCCCGTAGTCTTGGTTTGGCGATGGCTTCCAAATCATTTCGCCACATAGAACATTTAAAGGCTTTTTCGCAACTCAGCCATGAGGGCAATGAAATATGTTTTTGTACCATTGGAGATGCAAGTACCAGCGAAGGTCATTTCTGGGAAACCATTAATGCTGCAGGAGTTTTACAAGTTCCCCTTGCAGTTTTTGTATGGGATGATGGGTATGGGATTTCTGTAGCCAAAGAATATCAGACTATCAAAGGTTCTATATCCGAAGTATTGGCAGGGTTTCAACAGGAAGAGGGAACCAATGGGATCAATATTTATAAATTAAAGGCCTGGGATTATGCCGGGATGTGTGAAGTACTCGAAGGAGCTATTCAACATATTCGTGATACGCATACCCCGGCTGTTTTCCATATAGAAGAAGTTACGCAACCGCAGGGGCATAGTACAAGCGGTAGCCATGAGCGATATAAATCTGCCGAAAGGCTCGAGTGGGAACGCGAATGGGATTGCATTAAAAAAATGCACGAATGGATTATATCCAATCAATTAGCTGAAAAGGCTGAGCTTGACAAAATAGATAATGAAGCAAAAAGTGCTGTACGCGAAGCCAAGATAAAGGCCTGGGATCGTTATCAGGTAGCTATTCTGCATCAAAAAGAGCGGGCGCTTGAATTGTTGCAGGCTGTCATAAATTCCGGTCCAGCAAAAGAAGAACTGATTAAGGCAGCGAAAGATTTGAAACTGAACCGGGAACCACTTCGCCGGGACATTATGCGGACGCTTTCTATTGCAAAAGATTTTTCAGCAGGGAATGAATCGAAGGCGTTAGAGGCCTATTATAAACAGCTATTATCAGAAAGCAAACACTTATTCAATGATCATCTGCATCGTCAGGATGCAGGTAGTGCTTTGAAAGTTAAGTCTGAAGCCGCAAGATATGCTGCAGATGCGCCCATGCTGAATGGGTACGAAATACTCAATCGCTTTTTTGATCAACTTTTTGCATCTAATCCCAAAGTGATGGCATTTGGGGAGGATTTGGGTCATATCGGGGATGTAAATCAAGGGTTTGCAGGATTACAAGCTAAATATGGCGAAGGACGAATTTTTGATACCGGCATCCGGGAACTGACCATTATGGGGCAGGGGATAGGGCTGGCGCTAAGGGGCTTGCGTCCTATTGCTGAAATACAATATCTTGATTATCTTTTATATGGTTTGCAGCCTTTAAGCGACGATGTAGCAACTTTGTATTACAGATCTGCTGGCAGGCAAAGTTGCCCGCTTATTGTGCGTACCCGGGGTCACCGGCTCGAAGGGATCTGGCATAGCGGCAGTCCTATGGGGATGATTATAAACAGCCTTCGGGGCATGCATGTTTGTGTGCCACGTAATATGGTACAGGCTGCTGGTATGTACAACACTTTATTGCAAAGTGTGGAACCGGGACTCGTAATTGAATGCCTGAATGGCTACCGGCTCAAAGAAAAGTTACCAGCTAACCTCGATACCCTGAAAGTTCCGCTAGGCGAGGTAGAAGTGCTGCGTACTGGTGCGGATATAACGGTGGTAAGCTACGGCAGCATGCTGCGGATTATAGAGGATGCTGCTAATCGCCTCAATCAGCTGGGCATTCAGCTGGAAATAATTGATGTGCAAACCTTATTGCCATTCGATTTGAAATTGGGGATATTGGAATCGCTTAAAAAAACCAGCCGGATTTTATTTGTAGATGAAGATGTTCCGGGAGGCGCTGCGGGTTATATGTTTAATATTGTGATGGAGCAGCAAGGAGGTTACCGTTGGCTTGATGCCTCTCCACGTACCCTTACTGCACAAGCACACAGGCCAGCTTATGGTAGCGATGGGGATTATTTCAGTAAGCCTAATACAGAAGATATTGTACGTGTGGCGCGGGAAATAATGGCTGAATAATTTTATCATTTTGCTGTTTTCTTTACCGGATTGTATCCATGGTTGATTTAGATTTTTTATCCATTATCGACATTTTAGGCACGCTGGCTTTTGCTATCAGCGGTGCCTCTATGGCTATGGAAAAAAAGCTGGATGTGTTTGGCGTTCTCATATGTGCTTTTGCAACCGCTATTGGCGGGGGTACCCTCCGGGATATTTTAATTGGAGATCTTCCTGTAAAATGGCTGACCAATGAAACCATCATTCTGGTGATTTTAGGGGGCACTGCTTTTGGGTTGATTTTTAGACAAAAAGTGACGAAATTTACCAAAACCCTTTTTCTTTTTGATAGTCTTGGTCTTGGGCTATTTACCATGGTAGGCATTCAAAAAGGTTTGTCTTATGGTTTCTCTCCCGGTATTGCTATATCCCTTGGCACCATTACGGCTTGTTTTGGCGGTGTTATCCGGGATGTATTGCTGAACAATGTTCCACTGATATTTAGAAGGGAAATTTATGCTTCTGCTTGCGTGGCGGGAGGTATTTTGTATTATTTACTCTTTCGGCTCAATCTTTCTGACCAATGGCTTCAGGCAGGCTGTATTCTCACCATAGTAAGTATCCGTATTATTGCTGTAAAATTTGATCTTTCTTTACCCAACTTCTATAAAAAATAGAAATCATGCATAGTTTTCCCATCTATCAGGTCGATGCTTTTGCGGAGCATCCTTTTTCCGGTAATCCGGCGGCCGTTGTTCCATTAAAGGATTGGTTGCCTGATGCGCTAATGCAGCAGATCGCCATGGAGAATAATCTAAGTGAAACTGCTTTTTTTGTACCGCTTGCTCCAAAGGAAATGGAGAAAACGGGAGCGGACTACCATATCCGTTGGTTTACCCCTAATATGGAAATTGACTTATGTGGCCATGCTACTCTAGCCACCGCCTATGTTATCCATACACTAATGGGGTTAGAAGATCCGGGGGAAAAAGTAGTATTTATTACAGAAAAGGCTGGGCTTTTAAAAGTGATTTTACATGACGAATGGTACACATTGGAACTGCCTTCGCGGCCACCGGAACCCACCCCCACTCCCGATGGATTATTAGAGGCACTAGGAATATATTATCCGGTTCGGGTTATGAAAAGCAGGGATTATTTTATAGTATTACCCGATCAGCAAAAAGTACAGGACATAACCCCGGATTTTACTGCGCTCAAAAAAATACAGTCTGTTGGAATCATTGTAACGGCACCTGGCGATACGGCCGATGTGGTAAGTCGTTGTTTTTATCCGGGGGCCGGTGTAGAAGAAGATCCGGTAACCGGTTCGGCACATTGCAATATTATTCCTTATTGGAGTGAAAGGCTTTCGAAAACCGAACTGGTTTGCAAGCAACTTTCCGCAAGAGGTGGAACTTTGGTATGTGTAAATAAAGGGCCCTGGGTTTGGATGAGTGGCAAATGTTACCTGTTTCTAAAGGGTACTTTTTATCTGCCTGCAGGTACTACCTGATTACAACCCAACCAATCGGGTTTCATTTTGTTGTTTATAGTAAAATTATAGTATGGCATATAAAAAAATAGAGACGTACGATGATAATGTAACGGAAGGATTGTCCAAATCTTATAAAGAAACTTTGGGATTATTAGGAGAAGATCCGGCCCGCGAAGGTTTGGAAAAGACGCCGCTTCGGGTAGCCAAGGCG
>JBBQXO010000025.1:0-43421 GCA_038209595.1 Chitinophagales bacterium | reverse complement strand
GCTTTATAAGCAACAGCAGGTTGCATAGAGCCATCAAATTGGGAGGCCAATTCTACTTTAAAACTTTCTGAAGGCCATTTTTTCGACTGAACATCATCCCAGGGAACCTTTTGTGAAAAGGAAACTGTGCTGTTCACCATTATCAAACTTAAAAGACCAGAAAAATACCAGAGATGCTTATTCATTCCTTTGTAAAATTTTTCAGCCAGGTTTCACAGCTTTTCTTCCATTGGTCGGTATCGTTGTTTAGGGTACGCATTCCAAATCCATGCCCTCCCTTTTCGTAAACGTGCATGGCGGATAGCGGCTGAAAAGAAACTGCTGCATACATCAGGCTACTATTTTGCCAGGGCACTACTTTATCATCTTTGGCATGTACGAGATACACCGGTGGTGTTTTTTTAGTTACCTGCTTTTCTACTGAATACCTGTCGGGCGGCACGTCTCCACTTTCTTTACCCAGCAATGCCCTAAAACTTCCCTTATGCCTATAGAGGCTGTCGGTGGTGATTACCGGATACATCAGGATTCCAAAATCTGCTTTTTGGCTTCTTGCGGTCAGGTAGGTACCTGCAAGGTGTCCACCAGCACTAAATCCCATAATCCCTATCTTTTTATAATCGCGCTTCCGAACTTGCTTCATGGCTTCTTTTACATCATTCAACTGATCGGGAAAATGATGTAAAACGGATGAGGTATTGACGCGATACCGTAAAACATAGGCATCAATACCCTGCTGATTGAGCCATTTGGCTACATCAATTCCTTCGTGGTTCATAGCAACATGGGAATAACCCCCACCCGGGCAAACAAGGATGGCCGTTCTGGCAGGTTTATCTGAATTTTCACTTGCAAAAAAGGTCAGCAGGTAACCTTGGGCTGTATCCGTATCTTTAGGATATAACCGCATTTTGTCCGGTGTATCATTTTGGCCTTTGGAGCTTTGAACGGTTTGGGCACCAGCCCAAATAGTAAATGCGAAAAGCACAATTATTATCAAGATTTTTTTCATAATATAAGTGCGGTACAGGTTAACGAATATACTGGATTGATACACAAAAGCCCTTATTTTTATTCATTGATGCTACGGGAATTGCAGCAGTTCTTGATTTCCCATCGTAGGTAAAATCTGCATTTTTCCCTGATATTTTCACCAATTGGGGCTTTGAAATATCGTGCAGTAAGAAAACCCAACTTCTTTTGGCAGACATGCCCTGATATTTTCCATCTACTGGTGCTGTTTCGATATCAACGCCTTGTTCTTGGCTTTTCATTTCGATAACCGTAGAAGCGTATCCTCCTTCGAGGTAATCATTGCTGAGGCCGTCATCTTCAATTAAATGAAAGCTTCCGTCTGCTGTTGGGTACAGATGGACAAATAATTTATCGTTGTTGCCTTTTTCAACCGAGGAAGCATAATCGCGCATGGGAACAATGGCTCCCTGTTTGTAAAAAACCGGAACCTGTTCGAGGGGAGCCTGTACTATATAGGTTCGGTTACCCTTAAGTTGTTCGCCAGTCCAATGGTTGGTCCAGGTACCCTCTGGTAAAAACACATCCCTCGTTGTAGCCCCCTTCTCATAAACCGGAGCTATAAGCATAGCATCACCAAGCATAAATTCATAAAGTCGTCCAGGTATTTTACCCAGAATATGCTTCCCTGTAATTCTTGCTAAATGGGCATTGGAATAAATATAAGGGAAAAGCTGCATTCTCCATTTGGCATAGTCCCGGAAAATGCCTTCGGCGTTTTTTCCATAATTCCATGGCATATTGGCTGTGGGATTTTCTGGCTGAGAAAAAACTTCGGTGATGGATCCAAACATGGCAAACTGCAACCAACGGATATACAATTCAACTTCCGGCTGAGTGGTTTTACCCATATCAAATCCACCAAGGTCATTGGTAAGAAAAGGGATCTGACTGGAAGATTTCAGCGGATCGGTATACATGGCTATATTTTCTTTTAAAGCCACTTTAGGCACCCAGGAGTCAAATTCCACCAGCGGATTTTCTGTAGTCCAGTCCGAACGGGTATCATCTGTCCATTTGGCGGGATACTTTTTATACGTTTCATTTTCCATGCCTCCGGTATGCGATAAAATAAACCCTCTTCCTTTGGTTTCCTTACCAAGCTGCTGCGTTGTTTCAAACATAGCCTTACAAACTTCAATAGATGAGGTCCGATCCAGTTTCATAAAGTCAGCACCTTCATCGAAGAAAGGTTTCATTTTTTGCTTAAAAAAAGCCACTGCTTCCGGATTCTTGAAGTCAATATTTCCAGTTGGCGTTCCCTGTTTGTCTTTACCCTCTTCAAACATGGCAGTCGTTGTCGATTTATTATGCCAGCCGCTTGTATTCACATATACATCTCTGAAAAAATTACGGGATTTAAAAGCGTCAAAGGCTTCTTCGTTACCCGTTTGCTGAATACAATCCCATATCCAGAACCCGCCTTTGATTCCGTTTTTCTGCAAATGACTCCACATTGCTTTACGGTTTGGATAACCCACGGTATCGGCTACGAAATCGATATACTTATCTGGCCCACGTCCTTTTTCGGCATGGCTCCAAAACCAGGAATCAATCCAATAGGCATCAATAGGAAAATCCCTTTTTATGATTTCATCCACCCGTTGTATGGTTTGCTTTTGGTTGGTATAGGCTCCGTACAGCATGCCAAAAGCCCATGAAGGGGGCAAAACCAGATTAGTATCGGTAACGATCCGTTTTTCAATAAGAGAGGCGATTGATACTTTATGTAATATAGTGTCTTGAATTCTGTCTTGTTCATCCGATTTTTCCTCATAAACAATAGGAGTTTGCTGTGGATCGGGTAACCTGTTGGACATAGCCACCAAAGCGCATATCCCTAAAGTAATCGCTGATGAAAAAAAATCATTTCGATAAAATCTGTTCCATTTCATGAATCTGTGTTTATGGCAAGCCGTATTGTTATCATATCAAATATGAAAGCACCCTGTGCATTGTCTTCCATAAAAATTATGAGACAAATAAATTAATATGCAAAATTTGTAATCCCTATGGCGAAAGTTTATAAGGAAACTCTTTACGTTTTCAGATAACAAATTTAACCTTATAAGCGCTTTTATCCTTTTAAAACCATACATCAAAACACTATGGAAAAACCAAACATGCCGTTATCTTGTTCTGAATCGCTACATCATTTCCACATCACCACAACAGAAATGATGTTCCAGATGAATAATGCCTGTACCATTTAACCTCTAAAAAGAGATTACGGGATCTTGTTGGAAAGCGTAAATTTTAGAGTTCCTCCTTTTATTAAATCGGTATGATATAAAAATGATTTTTCATACGACTTTCCATTAAGCGAGGCATTTTTTATATAAAAATAGTCTTCCCCCGAATTTTCACTGAGTATTTCCAACCTTTTACCCCCTTGCAAGTGTAAGGTTACCTTGTCAAAAATAGGGGTACATATCTGGTAAACCGGCCTGCCTACACAGTCGGGATATAAACCCATGGAAGCCAGTACAAACCAAGCCGACATGGTGCCATCGTCATTATCCATTTCGGGAATGAAGGCTTCGGGGTCGGGTCTGTATATTCTTCCTGTAAAAGGTACTTTCCATTTATCATGGGTGCCATATTGCTGCACCATAGGTTGCGTTAGTATCTTATAAACCCATTTTTGCGTAAGCCAGGGCCTTCCCAAGACATTGAATAAAAAAGGCGCATGGATATCGGGCTGATTGCCATGATTGTATAAATTATAATCGAAAAAGAAGGAAAGCTGATTAACGAGTGAATCCGCTCCACCTGCCAGTTTTTGAAGCCCTGCCATATCAAAAGGTACAAACCAGCGATATTGCCAGCGGGTACCCTCATACAAACCATCGTGGTGCATGATATCGAATGTAGCATCGATATTCCTGAATTTATCCGTCCACAATTTCTGGTAGCCGTTTGCTTTATCCATCAGCAAGATACTGTCCGCTTTTTTGCCAAGCAATCCTGCCATTTGCCCAAGCGCCCAATAGTCGTAGTACATCTCAAGTTTGCCATCGTCCGATTGCGGGTTTCGGTCGGAAAGTGTAGCCATTTCGGTTCCGTAAACTTTCTCCAGGTTAAAATTCCGGATGCCTTTTTGGTAAAAATCCAGCAGTGTAATCAAAGAATGCTCGGTTCGAACGGTAGGAACAGGTTCGTAATAGCCGCTCCAGTTCGACTTTCCATAGGTATAAAGCTGCTCCAGCGATTTCGCTATATCCCGGCATAGTTCAGGATAAAGGAGGGTGAATAAAGGGAATTTATTCCGGTAATTGTCCCACATGGACCAGCCCGCATACATGGTGAAATCTTTAGCGGTTTGCACACTGCCGTCTGTTGCCCTGAACTGCTTTTGTGCATTCTCAATTTTTACCGGATTAAGTAAACATTGGTACAAATGGCTGTAAAACAATTGCTTCCGTTCTGTTTCCCCCTCTAAAGTCACCCTGCTCAGCATGGTTTCCCACGCCTGTGAAGCCTTGCTTCGCTGTTGATTAAAAGTGGTTGCCCTTGCCGTTTTTTGCCAGGTATTGCGGGCATCTTCCAAACTGATAGCAGAAACAGTAACCCGTATCTCCACCAAAGTGTTCCCTTTTGTTTCAAATAAAAATATCCCTTTTTGAAGCGAGGTATCCATAGCTTTTAATGGCCTGCTGCACCAGATATGGTAGTACTGCGTGTACCTGCCAAAGTCACAAACATTTTTTGCTGAAACGACTGCCATCATTTCCTGCTGATTCAATACCCGGAGTTCGCTTTGGTATACCGGGGTAAAACTGCTGCCAGCATCTATCCTGAAACCTGCGGTAGCATTTTCCGGAAAAAGATAACGGTGATAAGCGGTTTGATTCGATGCCGTTAATTCTGCGCTAATAGCAGAATTGAGTTTCACAGCATAATATCCGGGTTCGGCCTTTTCAGTGGTTTTATCCATGGAAGCCATCGAAGCAGGTACTTTCCCCAGAAAAGGCAAAATCTGCAGATTACCACCTGTACCCTGACACCCCACACCTGAAAAACGATTATGAGAAAAGCCTTTGAGCTGTTGAGAAAGATAATTATATCCGCCATGATTGCCCGGCTTTGAATCAGGCCCCGGTTTTATCATTCCAAAAGGCAGCGTGGCTGATGGATCCATTTGCCCATGATCGCCCGATGTACCCCAAAACACATTCACGAAATCTACCAGCTTTTGTGCTTTGCCTGAAGAAATATTTAATATAAAAATCAGGCTTATAATAAGCCGGACCAAAATCCTTTTATCCATGTGCTACTCCTTTTTTACCAGTTTCCATAAAAATCCGCCACCGGGTGCCATGTTCACCTTCCATTGCTTTTCATTTTTCCATTCCTGCTTTTGTATATTGTAATCAGCCCCATAAGATGCTGCATTGACCCCATCTTCCACGCGGGTCCATTCGTACGATCCGACTGTTAGCCAGCTCATATCCAATGTTATTTCCCGCTCTGTCAAATCATTCATTCCCGCCAGGTACCAATCGTTTCCATGGCGTTTAGCATTCACAATATAGCTGCCTATCTCCCCGGCGAGGTAACGGGTTTCTTCCCAAGTAACCGGAATACCGCCCAATATTTCCATAAACTCCGGCTCCAGCAGGCCTTGTGAAGGATTGCCACTGAATATTTGCAACGGACTATCATACACCACATACATGGCCAACTGATGGCATCGCGTACCTATACTCATCGGGTTTTTCCCTATGGGTCTAAACTGATCCGGCTGCGCATTGAGCAATAAACCGGGTTCGTAATCCAAAGGGCCTGCAACCATACGTGTAAAAGCAAGTGCAACATTGTGAGATGGTGTGGCAAGTTCGCTCCAGATATTCCATTCGGCACCCATTACGCCTTCCTGCGTAATGGCATTGGGCCAGGTACGATTCAATCCTTTAGGAGGATAGGCTCCATGAAACATGACCGCAATCTGATGACGGGCGCAGGCTTCTGCAACACGATGGTAAAACGAAACCATCTGTTGATCATCCCGATCCATAAAATCCGTCATGATGTGCCGGATGCCCCATTTTTGAAATTGGGCCAGTGCCGGCTCCAATTGTTTGTCCAAAGTGGCACTCAGGGTCCAAAGCATCAGCCGGATCCCTTTGGCTTTTGCATAGGCCAACAGGGTATCCATATTTACCGCTGGGTTTATATCAAACAGATCTTTGTAGTTGCTCCAACCCGCATCCAGCATAATCTGATCAAACCCAAAACGCTTTGCAAAATCAATATAATATTTGTAGGATGCCGTGTTAACTCCTGCTTTAAAAGGCACATTAAAAAGATTGATTCCACATATCCATTCATCGGTCCCCTTCCCAGGAAGGATCCAGGATGGATCGTTAATTTTTGAAGGATCTCCCAGCAGATAAAGCAGGTCATTGTCGGGCAGGTCTACCGGATGGTGTGCCACCAAAAAAGCCCGGAAGGGCAATTTTTGATTGCCCTCCACACGAGCCAGGTAATCAGCTCTTTTATCCACGACCCATGCCGGAAACTCACCTTCTACCATTCGTTCTTTTTCGGGATAGGCAGCAAAAACTCCGTGCAGGGTTTTGCCATCTGAAGCCTTCAGGTGCATACCAGGGTAACCAACAAGATTCGCATCAGAAATCAGCACAGAAAGGTTTCCGGTCAATGTGGCTACCAGCGGCGCATAGGATATTCTTGTAGTAGAAAAAGTATCCAGTTTTGCTTTGCGGTATTGACCTTCAAAAGAGGTATGAAATGCATCTACATCGGGGCGTGGATCGTAATGCGGATACCAAATTTCAGGGGTTTGGGCAAAAGTCCATCGGGCAGTTTCCGAAATTACTTTAGCTGAATCGGGCAATTGCAAACAGATACGATAAGCAAATCCGTTACTATATAAGCGGGCTTCAAGCATCCAGCCTTCTGCCATTTGTAACTGCACAAGCCGGTACTTATTGAGGATTTGCTTTTTGCGATAGGGTACCGGAACTTGTACTAATTCGTCAACCAAATTTTGTTTCTGAGTTTTAAGCCGGCTATTTATCCCGAGGTCCCCAAAAGGTTCGAGTTTCAAATGGATAACTCCCCTTTGTACAACCATTTGTCCTTTGCTTTGCAGTTGCCAGCTAACGGTATCGGAAAGGTTAATCCTAAGTTCAAGGGTGCTGTCAGGAGCATAAAACAAAAGGTTATTTTGACTAAAGGCTGATACAAAGGACAGCATAGAAAAAAACAGGAACCCCGTTATCAACAAAGTTGCTCCTTCTTTTTTTCCCGAAAAAATATCCTGTATTTGCATAAAATATGGCTTTTACTAGCTTTAAGAACCGCAGGATTATTTCAGCCAGTTTACTCTTGTACTTTGAACTGAACTGGCACTTGACCCAACCATTATGTCAAAATCTCCAGCTTCCCAACCGTACACAAGGTCATAGTTGTAAAACTTCAATTGCTCCGTGGTAATTTCAAAAGTGACTGTTTTATTTTCCCCAGGCTTCAGTTCAATTTTTTCAAAGTCCTTAAGTTCCATTACCGGTCGGGTGGTACTTCCCACCACATCGCGTATATAAAGCTGGACGATTTCCTTTCCGCCCATTTTTCCGGTATTGGTTACCATTACGGATACTGTCAGCTTACCTTCTCCCCTAAGCGAAGCACTGCTAAGTATCGGGGCACCATAACTGAAAGTGGTATAGCTTAATCCAAAACCAAATGGAAATAATGGATCATTGCTTACATCCAGATAATTGCTCTTGAATTTTGAAAACCATTTGGCTTTACCCAAAGGACGCCCGGTGTTTTTATGGTTGTAAAAAATAGGCACCTGACCTACATTCTGTGGAAAAGTTGCTGTAATTTTTCCACTAGGATTTACATCGCCAAACAAAACATCAGCAATGGCATAGCCTGCTTCGCTTCCCGGATACCATACATTAAGAATGGCATCCATATTTTCGTTTTCCCAGGTAAGGGTAAGGGGCCGACCTGTAAAAAGGACAAGGACAATCGGCTTTCCGGTTTTTTTCAGTGCCATCAACAGGTCTTTTTGTGCCTGAGGAATATCAATAGAAGTTCTGCTGCTGCTCTCCCCGCTCATTTCAGCACTTTCCCCAACCGCCGCTACAATCACATCTGACTGTGCTGCTAACTTAACGGCTTCATCAATTATTACGGAAGAAGGCCTGCTGTCCCGCTTTAGAGATTTACCGAACATCCCGGCTCTTTCTTCAAAAGCAGCATCATAATCAAGATTACTGCCCCGTACATAAGTAATCTGTGTTTCAACTCCACCAACTTCTTTCATACCCTGCAATACCGGTATGGCTTTTTCAAATAAAGCAGCCACGCTCCAGGTTCCGGGCATATTTTCTGCATTATCGGCGAGTGGCCCTACCAAGGCAATCTTTGCACCTTTTTTCAATGGCAATACATTTTTATCATTTTTCATGAGCACAAATGACTGTGCAGCAATTTTGCGGGCTACTGCTCTGTTTGAATCAGTATATACTTCCTTTTTAGAGCGTTCCGGGTCGCAATACTGATAAGGATCTTTAAACAACCCAAGTTTGTATTTTGCCTCCAGGATTCTGCGTACGGCAGCATCAATCTGTTCGATAGTTACTTTCCCTTGTTTTAAAGACTTTTCCAGGGTAGTCAGCAGGCCTTCGCCCACCATATCCATATCAATTCCTGCCTGCAACGCCCTTGAAGAAACCTCCTGCAGGTCACCAATACCATGATCAATCATTTCGTTGATACCCGTGTAATCTGTAACAATAAACCCACCAAAACCCCACTGCTTGCGGAGTACATCGGTCATCAACCATTTGTTGGCAGTTGCCGGCACACCATCTACTTCATTAAACGATGCCATTACACTTCCCACACCGGCATCTACCGCTGCCTGATAGGGTAAAAAGTATTCGTTATACATACGGTGGCGACTCATATCTACCGTATTGTAATCTCTACCGGCCTCTGATGCACCGTACAAGGCGAAGTGTTTTACGCAGGCCATTATGGTGTTGTTCTGAGAAAGATCGGTTCCCTGATAGCCATGCACCATGGCTTTTGCCATTTCGCCCCCGAGGTATGGGTCTTCCCCACTTCCTTCAGCTATCCGTCCCCACCGGGGATCCCGGGCAATATCCACCATCGGGCTAAAGGTCCAGTTGATGCCATCGGCACTCGACTCCTGTGCAGCAATTCGGGCACTTTGTTGCACCAGTTCCCTGTCCCAGGTTGCGCTTAATCCCAGCGGAATGGGAAAAACAGTTTGATAACCATGAATGACATCCATGCCAAAAAGTAATGGAATTTTTAACCGGCTTTTTTCTACGGCCAGTTTTTGTACTTCACGTATTTTTTCTACGCCTTTTATATTGAAAAGCCCACCCACTTTGCCTGCCTTTATGGATTCGGCTATATCTGAATTACCAGCCTGCCCGGTAGTAATATCACCCGCACCGGGTAAATTTAATTGACCCAGTTTTTCGGCAAGTGTCATCTCCTTCATCAGGTTATCGATAAAAGCGTTCATTTCGGCATTTCCCGGAACCGCAGGTACCACCACTTCCTTACTAGTTTCCCCAACCTCTTCGCTTTTAGATTGGCAGGCAGTAAAAACAAGGCTAAAAACAACCGCCGTTAACAGAGGGATTAATTTTTTCATATAGTATTCGTATTGCAATAGTTAAAATATCTTAATCCGCCCG
The DNA here is from genome assembly GCA_038209595.1 of Chitinophagales bacterium. Taxonomy (GTDB): domain Bacteria; phylum Bacteroidota; class Bacteroidia; order Chitinophagales; family Chitinophagaceae; genus Phnomibacter. The sequence goes on along the minus strand of JBBQXO010000025.1, from coordinate 33,678 downwards.
AATGGTTTCGGAGCGTTTCGAAACACCGTTCTCATTAAAAGATTCGATGCTAAAATAATAGGTTTTTTTGCTATCCAGCGTTTTTAGCCAATATTCATTTGCATCATAAACCATAATGCTGGTATAAAGCTTGTCAGGATGGGTGCCATAATAGAGGTTATACCCAAAGGCTTCGCTGCTTGGCGGCCACTTAAGCCATGCACTTCGTTTGTCTTTTTCGGTGCGCAAAACAATCAATGGTTTTACCGGTGAAGGTAGATTACCGTCCCCCAATCCAAAAACCCGCAAACCACTAAGGGCAAATTTTCCAGTGGGCATTGCCTGGTTTTCCAACTTTACATACCTCGCTTTTACCGGATTTTCCAGTTCAATATAATCATGCGGCACATCGGTTTGGTTATTGCTTTTGTCTTTCAGCATTACCCATTTTTTACCATCGGTACTTCCCCAAAGCTTGTATTGATGATATTTGCCCAACGATTTTCCGAGGAAGGCTGAATCCACATCCTGATCGGCATAATTGATCTGAATGGAATGGATGGTACTGATGGCACCAAGGTCAGATTGAAAAAACTCTCCGGGATTACTGCTAGCGGCACTCCAATAGGTTTTTATATTTTCATCTACTGCTTGGTTGGCCGAAAACCCGCCAAGTGTTGAGGAGACCACTACCGGCTTTTTATAATTCAGCAACATCCAGTTGGGTCTTAAGTCTGCCTGATAGTCAAGTGGCTGCCCTTTTCTTTGGCTGCCATATACTTCGGGTAGATAAGTGGGATAGTCGCCAAAGGCGGTATTGCACCACATTTGATCATTGGCGTCAAAGCCGGTTGGCCATATCCCCAATCTTCTTTCGAAATTGTTTTTTACACTGATGACCATGGTACTTACGTGCCAATAATTTTTCCAGTGATCCTGAAAAGTAGCTCCATGACCAGCACCCCGGGCATAGCCACCAAGTTTCATGCTTAAAGGATCGCTTTGAGTTTCAAAATATCCCAGCGGACTATTGCCAACAATCAACCCGTCGGCATAGCCACTAAATTCGGTTCCCGGTGCGCCGTATTGCAAATAATATTTGCCTTTGTATTTGGTCATATGACTGCCTTCAATAAAAGGATCGAGGAAGGTATCATCCATATGTTCGCCAAATCGCTGCCAGCCATAGCGCCAACTTTCCAGCAGGTACATTTCCTTTCGGGTACCTATGGGCTGGAAAGTTTTGCGATTCAGTTCAATACCATACATGGGAAATTTATTGCTGCTGCCATTATACATGTACAATCGTCCATCGGTGTCGGTAAAAAAGGAAGGATCCCATCCCCCAATATCAAAAGAATCTACCAGGGGTTTCCATTCATTGGCTTTGGGATTGGTACTCATCCAAATGGTAAATTTAGAGGTATAGGTGCTGCCAAAAACAATCATGGTATCCCCTACTATACCCACAGCAGGGGCACATAGTTCGTCATAGCTTTCATTCCAGGGGCGTAAAAACCGGCGGGGAACAAAGGTCCAGTTCAGCATATCGGCACTGTGCCAATACCCCCATTGATTGGTACTGAAAAGATAATAGTCCCCCTGATAGTTTACAATTACAGGATCGGCGGTAGCGCGGTGGCGGCCCCATTCGGCAAAATTGGGTATGGGTGTATAGCCGTAGTCTATATTGATTGGGTTGCAGTAGGTTCTCAGGCCCTTATCCCTCAACCCCTTATCCCTCATCCCCTTCCCTTCTCCGAGGGGAGAAGGGTGCCCAATCTTTTGGCCGTTTCCCTGAATGTAAGTGGCTAAAAAAAGCACTGAAAGCAATAAAACAGCTAGATTTCTCTTCTTCATTTCTTTTTTATTTTATTACTTAAGGCTAATGCGCCGGGGCCATTTACCAAAAAGACTGCACATAGCAATGCAAACAAGAATGGGTGCTGATCTTCGTACCAAAACCGCCCGTTACCAATATAAAAACATATAAACAACATAACAATGGTACCCGCAGCAGCGGATATACTTGTAAACAAACCCAATGCCAGTAATATTCCTCCTACGAGTTCAATTCCCTTTCCCAAATAAAGCACAGGCTTATTAAAAGGCAATGCCTTTATGGAATCCCATGCAAGATAATTATTCATAACATCGGGCTTAAATACTTCAAGACCGTGATAGGCCAATAGCAACCCGGTTATGATGCGTAGCAAACCCATGGCTGTATTTGTTCTATTGAGCGATTGCATCATAAAATATTATTTTAATGCTTCATCTTTTTCCTTTTCAAGAAATGCAGCCCCTTCACTTAGACTTGTTGTTGCCCGTAAAAGCAACGCATCGTCAGGCACTACCCGAATAGGAATGGTACTTTTTCCGGATGGTTCATTGTAAGGTATGTTTCCACTTCTGTTATAACAACTAATAAGCGACCAACGCGGCAACTCGGAAAGATTAGGCCCCGAACGGTGCAAAATATTACTGTGAAAAAATAAAGCATCGCCCTGTTTTATTTCTACATATACATGTTCCATGGTATTCAAAGCGAGATCCACATAGCGTTGCGAAGCACCCACCTGTTCGCCGGTAAAGCCATGCTCAACCCTACCCATTTTATGCGAACCTTTTATTACTTCAAGACAGCCATTTTCCCTATTGGCTTCTGTAATAGCAATCATTACAGACATCATTTGCTCAGGAAGCAAAAATTCATTCTTGTACCAGTAACCATAATCCTGATGCCATTCCCAGGCACCGCCTACCCTTGGCTCCTTTTGCATCAGCTTACTATGAAAATGGCATACATTGCTTTCACCTTCCATTAACTGATCAATCGCATCTACCATTCTTCTGCAGCGGGTAAGTAATCCATACGCATCGTCGCCGGGTGTGTACCATAAACTAAGTCGCGTTTTTTTACCGCTGTTGTCATTTAAATCAAAAGCATGATTGAGCATTACATCATCCGCAATGGCAATATCATATAATTTTTCTGCTTCGGGCGAAGTAAGAAAAGCTGGCACAATAATGAATCCATCCCTTATATATTGTTGTATTTGCGTGGTAGTTAGCATAATGATTATTTATTTCCATTGAATATTTATTTCTTCAGCCGCATCTTCAAATATAATTGTTTTCACATTTGGCGGCACTTGCTGCGCTTTAAGTTGTGCCATATAATTTTTATCATACAAATCTTCAAGATACCGCAAACCATTCAACAGTTGATGCGCTTCATGCAGCACCGGCACAGCTTTTCCGTTGATGGTAAAGCTACTTAACGCTGCCGGAAAACCATGCAGTACACATTCAATATGGGTAAATGCAGCAGTAAAACTGCCAGAAGTTTTGCCAAACCGTATTTGCTTTTCTGTAGGATTGAAAATGATGTTCCGCTTACGATAAGCACCACCTGTATAGGCCATGGTTTCCCCATCATCTTCGTAAAAGGTATAAATATTCATTTCATTCCCATAAAATACATGCACGTACAAGGTATCGGATGGCTTTTCCCGGGTAGATTGTACCTTGCTTTGCATAGGCAACACTGATGACGATTTTACAAATACCGGAATCTCGTGAAAGGGAACCTGCGACACATACTCTTTTTCACCCGCAAGTATTTCATCGTTATATAGATTGTACCACTGACCTTTTGGCAAATAATAAGACTTGGATTTTTCACTGCTGCTTACCGGTACCACCATCAAGGCAGGGCCGCACATAAACTGGTACTGATACAGGGAATGATAGACTTTCTCATCAAAAGGATTTTCAATAGAAAGACTACGCGCAATTGGCATGCCCGTTTGCGAAGCTTCATAAAAAGCACTATACAAATAGGGCATCATACGATAGCGAAACTCCATAAACGCTTTGGAAATGGCTTCGGTTTCTTCGCCAAAGCTCCATGGCTCGTTGGCATGCGACCAGGCTTCTTTATGGTTACGTGCAAATGGGGAAAACATACCTACCTGCATCCATCGGGTGAACAATTCCTTGGTAGCCGGGCCAATGTAACCGCCAATATCATCACCCACAAAGGGCACACCACTAAGACCCATTTGGGTATTCAGTAAAGTACCGCCAAGAAGGTACTCATCTTTGGCTGTGTTGTCGCCCGTCCATACGGCGGCATAGCGCTGTACACCCGCAAATCCAGAACGGGTAAGCACAAAAGGTCTGCGGCCACTGCCATACTTTTTTGCCGATTCAAAACTGCTGCGCGCCATTTGGAAACCATATACATTTTTTGCTTCCAATGCATTCGCCTTTCTTCCATCAAAATCAAACAGCAGGTTATCGGGCAAATAACTTCCGCCTACCGCGGGTTCGTTCATATCGTTCCAATAACCATGTATACCATTATCAGCTAAAAACTTCATGTTATCTATCCACCAATTCCTGCTTTTAGGATTTGTAAAATCTACGAAATTATTCAGGCTTGGTGCTATTTCCGCTGTGTAGTTGGTGCCATCCATATACTTCACAAATACATCCTGTTTCAATCCATCAAGATGCGCAAAATACGTGCTGTCTCTTTTAATACCAGGGTTAACCGAAGCGGTAATTTCTATATCCATGGCACGCAATTTTTTGGCAAGCCCGGCCATATCGGAAAAACGTTGTTTGTTGATGCGAAAAGGCTCGTAATCCTGCAGGTAATCGGCATCCAGCACAATACAATCAATGGGCAGTTGTTTTCGCCTGAAAGTTTCCGCGATTATTTCTACCTGCTGCTGCGGATAATAACTGCACCGGCTTTGGTGATAGCCGAGACTCCATTTGGGTGGTAGCGGCATGCGGCCGGTAAGCGATGTGTAGTGTTCAATAATTTTGGCTACGCTTTCATCATAGATTAAAAAATAATCTACATCACCACCATCTGTGGTAATAGATGAAAAATCCGGGGTTGATAACCCGAAATTGAAAAAAGTTTTATAGGTGTTATGGTTAAATAATCCGTAAACCAGAGTACCATGTATGCCCATGTAAAAAGGAATGCTTGTGTACATGGAAAGCCGCGGATCGCCGTATTTGTAAGTATCGGTATTGTTGAGCGTAAAACCACTGCCGCGCTTATCGAGATTACCGAGTACTTCGCCAAGGCCAACAAATCGTTCATCGGGTTGCAACACTTTGTAAAGCGTAGATCGTTCGCCAATAAAGCTCGTAGCAAAGCCCTTGCCTGCTACATCTTCATTGATAATTTTGCCGGCGGCAGTACGAAAAGTAACCCGAAAATACGGAGCCTTATCTACCTGTAGCTTTATGGAATTGGTTTCCATGTAAATTTTATTTTCTTCTTCCCTTATTTTCCAATCGGTAAAAGATGGAATAGCGGTATCGGCAAGTGCATACGAAAAATTACGGAACGAACCTTGTTGTTTTACACGTACCCGAATGATATGGGAACTGTAAATATCTATTTGAAAGAGACCGTTAGTCAATTTCCCACTAATACCCTGCTGACTTTTTACATAATTCAATACTTTGCCTGCCGTACTTAATTGCGCTTGTAAGGATGATGTAATGGCACATGAAACCAAAATAATAATAGTTGCAACCAGCCATCCACGTTGCAATACCATCTTCAGGATTTTTGTTTTGAATCCACCTGTTGCTTTTTGCCTGAAAAACCTTGATATGAGCGAAAATCCAATCATTCAGATGAATTGTTTTTTATTACTGTTGATTGAAATCCAAGTTTTGCCAATCCAACTTGTATATCAGGAATATTCATAAATAACTTCCACAACAAACCGGTCCGGTAGTTTTCAATCATACCAACAATGGGACCCTGATCAATAGCAAGATGGCTTTTTGCATACCAGTTATGGTGAATGCTAAAGCCATCTACAAATCCGTAATCGCTCCATATTTTATCACCAAGGCCATAGTAAAAATAACGCAGTGCTTCCATACTTTCTTTAGGCGTATAAGGTATAGAAGAAATAGCTGCCGTAGGTTGAATAACACCCCGGTCATTTTCAGGACTATGTGCTACATACCCCTTATAACTATCGCCTGCAGTAAGCCCCCAACACACATCACTATATCCTTTGTACTTATTTGGATTCTCTTTGCAATATTCCCGTTGGATAAGGGTATGATTTCTGCCTTGCAAAAAATAATCGTTACCCAACGAATCCTTTAAACCATTGGGATTAATGCCCAGAAAAGTATATTGCTCAAAAAACAACGGGCCGCCTTTATCCTTATCATAATTTCCCAATGGTAATTGCATGCCATAGTACGACCTGCCATTTTTAAAGCCCGGGCTACCCACCCAAGTACCATTGTATACATCTTTTGAAATTGAGTGAAATTTTGACGATGCCGACATAATGTAAGTAATCAAACATTCGTTGTATCCCCAAACCGGAAAGTTCATATCAAATCCATTGTTGGGACTCCAGTGCCAGTATAATTTTTTTTCACCATTGGTATGCCAATTCCAGTTGGCAGCGCCCCACATTTGATTTACACGCTTACGCAAATACACTTCCCGTGGTGTATTTCCATTGAAGTATTCACGGGCACACAAAAAACCCATTAACAGGTAAGATGTTTCTACTATATCCGCGCCATCATCCAGCCTGTCGAACTTAATGGTTTTGCCGGTGCGTCCATTCATAAAATGTGGATATATGCCATGATAGCAATCCGCATTAATTAAAAAGTCAGCAATTTGTATCAGCCTTCTTACTGCCGTGTCTTTTCCTATCCAGCCGCGCTCTGCTGCTATCACGGTTGCCATAATGCCAAAGCCGGTACCGCCTATTGCGCCTGCATCAGGGCCAAATTCCGTTTTACTGAAGTTAGGTTCATCCCATGCTTCATTTATATAATCCCAGTAGTGTTCTGCCTTTACCGTATTGCTACGCTCAAGTGCAAGGCCACTTACCGGGTGCGCGCCATGCCAAAAAAAGCGGAATGTTTGACGTTGCACCGTTTCCAATAATTGTTCATCGCTCAACCCCTTTATAACACCAACGGGTGCAATAGAATCAGGCCCGTCGCCGTATTTACCATTCGCCAAGGGTTGGGCGGTTACTGTTATAGTAGTGGCAAAAACTAAAAAAGATAATAATCGTATCATAAACTCAATTAAATTTTTGAACAACCCATTAAAATTCATCCCCCTATTTATTTTTCAGCAGCAGGAATCTCAAAACGCAACTTTTTCAATCCATCCTGTATATCAGGAATATCCATAAAAAGATTCCATAGCTACCCGCTGCGATAGTTTTCTATCATCACCACAATTGGGCCCTGATCTATAGCAAGATGGCTTTTGGCATACCAGTTTTGTGTTTCATTAAATGCATCCCCAAAGCCATATTCATTCACCATTTTAAGCAAGTGTCTAACTACCGTATCGCGGGGTAACCAACCCCGATCCACACCCACAATCAAAGCCATTGCGCCAAAGCCGGTTCCGCCGGTAGTTACCACTTTATTACCATAGTTGAAAGCCACATTGCTTCGCTCTCGGGCAAGACCACTTAACGGGTGTGCAAAGTCACAGAAGTAGCGAATGGTTTGTTTCTGTACGAGGTCGAGCAATTGCTCGTCGGTCAGGTTTTTTGAGCACTTGGTGGCATCAAAAGCCACGGCTACCTGGTTCTTTTGAGCAGAAACAGGAACTACGGCTGTGATTAAATAGCCCAAAAAAACATAAATTAATAGTTTATTTATCATATTTTACATATTTTTGTACAAATTATTGTACCATGTTGCAAGTAACCAATGTTTCAGAGTTTAGGAAGAATTTAAAAAAATATATAGATGGGGTAGCAGGAACACATCATAAAGTAATTGTAAACAGTAACGGCAAGTCAGTAGTATTGATGTCTTTAGATGAATATAATGAGATGGACGAAACGGATTATCTTTTGAGTTCGGAAGAAAACAAAAAAATGATGTATGAAGCAAAAGAACAAATAGAATCCGGATTGGCCGTTCCAGTAAATATTTCTGGAATGATTAAAGCATTAGAAAATGATTAGTTTCAGCCCCAAAGCCCTTGAACATCTAAGTTTCTGGATTCAGGATGACAGGAAAATGGCATTGCGTATTCTGCGATTAATAGCAGAAACTGAAAAAAGTCCATTTACTGGAATTGGTAAACCTGAACCTTTGAAGGGAGATTTTAAAGGTTACTGGAGCAGAAGAATTGACGGAGAACATAGGTTGATCTATAAAGTAACATCTGAAGCCCTTTACATCCATTCTTGCTTCTCACACTACACCAAATAATATTTTCAAAGAACTCTACTCTATTTTACAAATAAGGCGAGCTAAACCCAGGCTTCTTCATACCCAATTTTACTTCGGGGCAACTTGTAAATAGTAGCCACAACAAATTGCTCCGGTAGTTTTCAATCATTACAATTTGCGGCCCCTGATCAATAGCCAGCGGGGCAAATTGCCCTTATTATATTTTCCACAGGCAGCACAATAACTAATAAGGATTATTATAGAAAAATAACGCAACATCCGATGGATTTGATTGAAGTTTACAGAACAAGTGTACTGATTGAATGCGGATAGGCAATTGCCTCTGCAGCCTGACCGTTAATCCAAAGATTATAAGGCATTTGCTTTTCACTTTGGTTCATTACAATTACCACCAATTTTCCATCGGGATTACGGAATGCGGTAGTAATTAGCACACTACGACTTGAGGCTGCAGATACCCTTTTGGCACCTGGCTTAATATACTTGCTGAAATGACCGATGTAATAGTAAGCATTGGTATATAATAGCTTTCCGGTTCTTGTATCGGCATGTACGGGTGCAAAGCAAAAATTCCCTACATGGTTAGGGCCGCCGGTTTCATCGAGTAAAATATTCCAATCTGTAAAACCTACCATTCCATTGTTAAAATCATTGATCATTGAACGACCATATTCCTCGCCCAACACCCATGCATTATAGCGCGTGCTGTCAAAGCTTTCGGCGCAACCTTCGGTAAAGAAAATATTTTTATCGGGGAAGGCTTCATACACCCGGCGAATGTTATCATACATAGGTGTGCCGCCACTCCAGTCTTCGTACCAATGGAAGCCAATGCCCCAAATGTATTTCGCTGCTTCGGGGTCGTTCATATAGGTTTGCGCCCGCTGATAAATCAAATCACGGTTATGGTCCCACACAATAATTTTCTTATCCTTCAGTCCTTCCTTTTCCATGGTGGGCCCGAGGTGGTTTTTCAGGAAATCTCTTTCTTCTTCAGCCGTATATATGCAGCTTTCCCAAGTTTGCGTAGCCATGGGCTCGTTCTGAATACTTATGCCCCAAACCGGTACACCTTCTGCTTCGTAGGCTTTAATAAACTTCGTGTAATACATGGCCCACGATTCATAAGCATCTGCTTTTAGTTTTCCACCTTTCAGCATATCATTATTATCCTTCATCCAGGCTGGTGGGCTCCACGGGCTGGCAAATAAATTGAGTTTGCCGCCGGCAGCCGCCATGGCTTCCTTAATCATAGGAAGCTTGAATTTTTTATCATGCGCAATATCAAAGGTATTTAACTCTTTATCGCCATCCTGCACATAGGTGTACATATCGCTGCTAAAATCGCAACTGTTGATGTTAGTACGTGCAATGGTGTAGCCAATGCCTTGCTCTTTATCAAAATGGGCTTTCATAAATTCGGCTTGTGTTTCCTTAGCCAATTTATAAAAAGTTTCGGCGCTTGCATCGGTGAGAGCGGCACCAATACCCATATAGGTCTGATATTCTTTACCTGGATCCACGAAAACACATATATCAGTTTCCTTTGGCTGTGGCATAGCTTTAAACGATAGGTTGCCATTGGGCGTCAACCTGTAGTCCGTACTATCAGCCGTGGTAAATACAGCTACCTTTTTTGAAGAGGCATCGTAGGGAATATTATCTCCTGCTTTGTTGTCGTCGCCTGCCCCGGGGTTACAGGCCCAGACACCCAATATTAGCCATGAGGCCATGTATTTTTTTATCATGTTTGAAAATCGTTTTATATAGTTACCAATAATAAGTAGCGGCGGTTTCGGCAGGCAAGGCTGCTTTAGCAAAAGTATTATTCCATTTTATATTGAAGTTTACGGTAGAGCGGCTCTCATTCATTACCAATAAAACTTTTTTTCCATCCGGGGTTTTAAAAGCTACCTGCGAAAGATTGCCCGGCCCTGAACTTTTGAAAACCACAGAACCAGCAGGCACAAACTTACTTACCTGCGCAATAATATAATAGCTTACATTTCGGGTAACATTCGATCCTGCGATGGTTAAAGCTCCTTTGCACTCGGTACAACCACCGGGTGTAGCCGGTCCGAAATTGGCATCATTGGCAAGGTTCCATTCGAGGGATACCTTGGCCCAGTTGCGCACAGCCCCTATAATTACATTGCGCGTATGCCAGGGAAAATCACCGGCGAAAGTGCCATTGGCTCCTGTCCACTGTTCGGTAAAGTATAATCCTTTATCGGGATGGGCATTGTGTACCAGCGACATTGCCGAGATATCCCCGGCATATAAATGAAAGGCGGAACCTGCCACAAATACTTTGGCTGCAGGGTCATTTAAAACGCTGATGGGGAAATTGGGATTATCACAGTTATGATCCCAGATAATAATTTTAGTGGCAATCCCGGCATCGCGGAAAGCAGGCCCAAGGTGATTTTTCACAAAGCCGGTTTGTTGTACAGCACTCATTACCATACTTGGATTGTTGCCTCCATGCTGTGGCTCATTTTGTACCGTAACACCATCAATAGTAATTCCGTTAGCCTTCATAGCTTGTAGATACTTCACAAAATATTTAGCATACACGGCCTGATATTGGGGCAGCAGACTTCCATTTTTCGGGCTCTTATTGTCCTTCATCCAGGCGGGTGCGCTCCATGGGCTTGCCATCAGTTTAATACCCGGTTTTATAGCAATTATTTGTTTGAGTAAGGGTACAAGATCTACTGTATCAGCCGCCAATGTAAATTTAGCCAAAGGTTCATCCGTTTGCCCGGCGGGTAGATCATTGTAGCTGAAAACAAAAGGACTGAGATCGGAGGCACCAAGACTCAAACGCAGATAACTGATGTTGATGCTTTCCTCACCACTACCAAAAAGCTCATTCAGCAGTTTGGTTTTTTCAGTGGTGACCATGCTATTGATCAACATGGCACTGCTACCCGTAAGTGTATAGCCAAATCCATCCATGGTTTGGTAGATTGTAGATTCATCTAAATCTACAAGCGGCCCTCCCGGGTTGGTGGCTGTAAAAGCAAGCAGTTCCGTTTGGCGTTGTAAGCGTTGCGATTGGTTAAAACTAGTAAACCACTGCTGCACGGTACCCGGTGTGGCAGGTGGGGGTGTAGGCTCTGTGCCTCCACCCTTTTTGTTGCAACTTGCCGGCAATACCAACAGCAAACTCATTGCGCCACAAAATAGAATCCCGGCAGCTCTGTTCTTCAAAAATTTTTTTAATAACATCATAGTGTTTTTTGGTTATTTGGTTTTAAATTGAAGAATTCTTAATGATTCATTATTTCTTGCCAACAGCAGGCTTGGCTTATTATTTATCAGGATCCATTTGGCATCACGTACCTGCCCAAAAACCTCAGGCATTTGACCTTTAAAAACGGGTGCAGTGGCTCCTTTACCAAAATAGTATCCTGAAAAACGAAGTGCGTCATACCGACCCTCGTAAGGTACTACTCCATAAAAATTACCCCCTGCATACACAACATCAGAACCGGGTTGGGATGCAAAAGCAAATACAGGAGCCCATTGCCAACGGTCAGGCAAAACCTTTGGGGTGAATTTATCCTTTCCCTCATTTATAAAAAGTGTTGAAGCAAGGGTCTGTGCCTCCCACTCTTTATACTCTTTGAAGAGGTCATAAAAAAGATACTGTACCGTTTCGCCCGCCACTTCACCATAGGTGAGATATGCCTTTTTCAAAACAGGTATCGCTCTTTCTAATTCATCCTTTGCTAAAAAAGTATATTCCTTACCCTTCATCGTATAGGCCACCACTTGTTCCACCCTGCCATTGTTATCAAAATCTTTTATAAACATTTTTAAGGGAGCCTCCTTGCCCGAAGCTAGTTTGGAATTCAACCCCCAATTTCCGGCAAGGATGTCCGGTTTGCCATCAGCATTTATATCTTTTATAAAAAGCGATTGCCATAATCCGCTGCTACCTGCTATTGGTTGAGCTTTCCAACCGTTTTTCTTATTCATTAGCAGGGTAACCGGCATCCATTCGCCTGCCACTACTATATCCATTCGTCCATCCTGATCGAAGTCTGCTGCTTGTGCTGAGGTAACCATACCGGCTGTTAATGCGGGAAGAACATCTTTATAAAAAAACCGCCCCTGCCCATCGTTGTACAATAAATAGGAGGGTTGTACCGTGCCGTAGGTTCCCGAATTGGCCAAGCCACCCACAAACAGATCAATATGTTTGTCTCCATCAAAATCACCGGCTACCACGCAGGATTTATTGGTGCCAATAAAAGGGATTTGCTTACTGCCATCCCGAAAGTTCCCTTTACCATCATTGAGGTAAAGATGATCGCCCAAAACAGGATCGCTATCCTCAAATTGATAGCCGCCGCTTACTACATACAAATCGGGCGAACCATCCCCATCGAAGTCTGCAAAAACGGCATCGACTTCCTCGCTTGCTTTGTTTTGTTCAAACACTTCATTATTAGCAATAACAAAATGCCCTCCCGGTTGCTGAAGCATCATGCTACCAGCTTGCCCTGTAGCCCCGCAAACAAAAAAATCATCCAACCCATCGCCATTTACATCTGCCACGGCCACCTTAGGCCCACGGGTACTTTGTTGGTGGGGAATCAGGTATTGCCGGTTAAAGTCTACAAAATCATTTTCGCGGTGGACCACACTAACCGGGACTTCATCGGTTATGTCAACAAAAATGGGCGGCATTGATTTTAAGAATTCCGTCCCTGAAAATACCCCTTGGGCATTCTCCTGATTTAGAACAAGCAAGCTATTTAAAGCAGGGGATTTCAGAACTTGAAAACGCTGATCGGGCCATACCACCAAAAGGCTGTCAACTTTTTGACTGCCCAATCCAAAATGCAAGATGGGCTCTCCCGAGGATTGAAAACCACGCGTAGGCATTAGCTGCTGTACCTGCATACCCGAATCGGCAAACAGGTAAACTTTAGCACCAATCCCTCCGGCATTTAGTCCGCTTCCTTTCAAGTTTACCCTTAGGTATCCTTGAGGTGGTTGATTGTTTTTTAGGATAACAGCAGGAGCATTGATGCAATTCATAACAACGTCAAGATCGCCGTCATTATCCAGATCGGCCAGTGCGGTTCCGTTGTAATAGCCACTCATTTTATCCAGCCCGGCACGTTGGGTTACTTCACTGAAACCCGCTTTTCCATCCCCTTTAAAAACAAAAGGATGCGAGGCACCGTCAGGCATTTTAGCAATGGTTTCTTCATCAAATTTATCCGTGATTTCAAGACCCTTATTTTGCTGCATGGCACTTACAAACTGCACATAATCGAGATCTACCGGACGCTTTACAATACCGCTTGAAATAAAAAGATCTTTATTGCCATCATTATCCAAATCGGCAAACAAAGCACTCCAGCTCCAATCGGTAGCACTTACGCCAGCTTTAAGAGCTACATCGCTATAGCTTTGCCCGTTGCCATTATTTATCTGCAGGCAGTTTCTTGAGTATTGATCCTGATACCCGTTCAAACTCAATTTTACTTTGTAAACATTGGGGTTTTCATCGCTGCCATAGGTTTTCAAAATTTTTTCTTCCGGGGGAAGCATATCGAGGGTTATCAGATCGGTTTGTCCATCGTTGTTAATGTCGGCCGCATCGTTGCCCATACTAAACCGGCTGTAGTGTTCAAAATGATCTGCACCTGATTCTGTAAAAGTTCCGTTTTTATTATTGAGGTAGTAATAATCGTTTTCGTGAAAATCGTTTCCAATGTAAATATCTTCCCAACCATCGTTATTGAAATCTGCTACAGCAAGCCCTAGTCCGTAACCCAGGTTGCTTTGGTAAATGCCCGCTTGTGCCCCAACTTCTGTAAAACGGATTGCTCCACCCACCTGATCTTGGCGGTACAGCCGGTCTCCAGAAAGCGAATCAAACTTCATGCGGTTGGAGGCCGGAACCACATTGGCATGCGGACGCTTTGACTGATTTAATAAAAACATGTCAAGATCCCCATCATGATCATAATCGAAAAAGGCAGCTTGGGTGCTGAGCCCACAAAAAGCAAGACCCATTTTTTTTGCCAAAGGTTCAAACGTACCATTGCCCTTGTTGAGATACAATTCGTTGGCTCCTTTTAACCCATACTGATTGCCGATAGCACATACGTAAATATCAAGGAACCCATCTGCATTTACATCTGCCATGGTAACCCCTGTGCACCAATCGGCTACCCCTGCTACGCCAGCTTTTTGGGTAATATCTTCAAATTGAAAATTACCCTTATTCAGGTAAAGCTTATTACCGCCTGGACTATTGGCGGTAAAATACAAATCAGTCAGCCCATCATTATTAATATCTCCTGCAGCAACTCCTCCTCCGTTGTAATAATACAGATAATAGAGAATATTGAAATTCTCCTTTGCCAATAATTGGTTTTGGAACATGATTCCTGAATCAGCGGGTAGCACTACTTCAAAGTCAGCATCAGCATGGTTACAACCCTGCAAAAGCGTTACCAATATCATAATAATCAGCCCAAAAAATATATGATTAACTCTACGCATACTCTACTACCACTAATCATTTTTTAAACTAAAATAAAAAGGCTGAACCTTTCGGTTTCAGCCTTTTTACCTTAAAGAAATGCTTCGTAAAAAAGCCAATTATTGTTTGCTGACAAAGAGCGCAGTTACCTCGGCAGCAGTAAGTGCTTTGCCGTACAAACGGAACTGATCGAGCGAGCCACTAAAAGAACGAATCCAGTCATCTCCGGGACCATCAAGATTGGCATGTTTGTTCATACCCCCGATTACCAGATTGGAAGCTTTAGAAAAATCAATAGCGCCTCTTGGTGCTCCATTCTTTTTCACATCTGTTTGGGTGGCAGTCATTCCAGTAACCAAAGCCCCGTCAAAATAGTAATTCATTTTAGAAGTAGTTTCATCATAAGAATAAACGATATGATGCCAACTGCCATCAAACATCGGCCTATTAAAATCACCTTCGAGCCACTGATCCATCAGGTAAAACTTCATGGTAGCCTTGGTGGGTGTTTGGTTTTCAATCAGCAAAAACGCTCCACTTCTTGACCATCCGTAGCTATCATCTTTTAATGAAAAGAGGAACTCAGTACGGCCTGCAGAAGGTGGATTTTTTACCCAAAAAGCAATGGCAAAACTAGTAACCCCTTTAAAATCATTGGCCGAAGGATAAAAAATAGCTTTGCCATCAACACCCTTTACAGCATTACCAGAAATACCGGCAACCCTTGTAAAAGGATTAGATTGGGGGAAGTTTGCCCGGATACTGTCTACGGCATTCATAAGCGGATCAGTAGAACTGCCATCAAATGCAGCAAAAAACTTTAATGGCCCCCCTGGAGGATTGGCATCTTGTGTAAAATCACCGAGAACCGGGCGGTCCATTTTTTGACAACCAACTCCGAGGATGATTATGGAAGCTGCGGCCAGCGCCGACAGCGATAATATTTTGAATTTATTCTTCATAAAGCAAAATTTTAAAAAGTGAATCCGAAGCAGGTAATTACGACCTGCTTCGGAAATGATTTATTAGTTCCAATCAGGATTTTGTAACAATTTGCCTGCCGAATTATCAATGGCAGATTGTGGAATTGGGTACAACCTATGTCTAGCTGTATAACCCTGAGCTCCTAAAACATTCAATGCCATATCCCAACGAACAAGGTCAAAGAATCGGTCGCCTTCAAAAGCGAGTTCGAACCGGCGCTCTGTGCGGATAGCCGTTCTCATTTGAGCCTGATTGGCAAAAACCACTTTCGGTAAAATTGCCGCATTGCCACCTCTTGCTCTTGCTCTTACCATTTCTAACCAATTTTCAGCCTTCGTGGTATTTGCACCACCGCTTATTTCATTGGCTGCTTCAGATGCCATTAAAAGCACATCTGAATAACGAATCATCCGTTGATTGATCCATCCGCCCTGCAGGTTACCCGTAAAGGTTTGCATGCTTGGTTCCGGATACACTTTTTTATTCCAATATTTACGAGGAATGGCAGGAAAATCGGGTACTACTCTTCCAAAGCTGCCATCTGGCAGTCCGGAGAACAAAACAGAGGCAGCTTTGCGTGGATCACTGTTATCCCAAGCCGTTACCATTCCTTCTGTTGGTGTATTCCAACCCCAACCAAGATCCCAGACACCACTGCCGCGAACCCCTTGGGTAATACCGTACCAGCTAAAAAAATCATCCACCCCATTGGCTCCTACACTGGCTTGTATTTCAAAAACGGATTCAGGATTATTTTCCCCTGACTCTGTAAATACCGTTGCAAAATTAGGAGTTAGTACATATTGACCTGTACCAATCACTGATTCGAGCAGTGAAAGTGCTCCGGAATAATTTTTGCGGAACATGTAACTCTTTGCTTGCAGCGACAGTGCAGCACCTCTTGTTAATCTACCCGGAAAGCGGCTTGAACCAGTAGAGTTATTCCAATTGGCAGGCAAATTATTAGCAGCAAACTGCAGATCGGCATCAATTAAAGCATAAATTTCCGCTGCAGGTGATTTTGGTTTTTGACCATCGGCCTGCGAATATACCCTGAAGTCAATCTTTGGTATATCCCCAAAAGTGCGTACAAGATCGAAGTAAGCAAATGCGCGGAAAAAACGTGCCTCTGCCCGGTTTATCTGCGAAGCGGGATCATTGAGATTCAGCGAATCTGCGATTTGTAAAGCGGTATTGGATAAGCCAACCAACACATAGTGCTGATCCCAGTAAGTGGTACTGCTCCAATGGTCCTTTACATATTTAAATTCGTCGTAGATAGAACCCCAGTCGGCACCATCGGCAGGGCTGCTACCCTTCTCCGTATCATCGCTTCTAAAATTATTAAGCCCAAGCCATGGGATACCACCGAATCCTTGCCCGGCAACATCTCCATTTCTGATGGCACCATAAAGGCCATATATCTGTCCTTCGAGTCCACCCTGATTGAGATCGTCGAGGGTTTCGGTAAGTGGTTTGCGATCGAGAAACTTGGTGCACCCGGCAAAAGCAACCAACAGCATCGACAGGAACAGTAAGCCCCAACCTGTTTTTATTTGCAATCTATGTTTCATATGTTTCCAGTTTAAATTTTTAAAAAGTAATGTTCACACCAGCAGTTGTTACCATTGGCAATGGGCCGTTGCCATTGTCTATACCAAAGGAAGTAGTAGAACCACCAAATTCGGGAGAATACCCGGAGTTACGATTGAAAGTCTTTAGATTCTGAACGTTGGCAAATACTTTAATACTTTGAATTTTAAGTAAAGAAAGTGCCTTCACATTAAAATTATATGCAATGTTTATGTTTCTGATTCTAAAATAGCTTCCGTCTTCAATACCATAGGTAGAAGGCAGGCGATTGATCGCCCTGTTTTGTCCTAAAGCAGGATCCCAGTTAGAAGTACCCGGGCCGTTCCAACGATTTAATTTGAAAGTTGGATAATTGAAAATGGTAAACGGCAGTTCTGAACTTCCCCAGAAACGATAGATTTCATTACCAAAAACTCCTTGAAAATCAACACCCACACTCAGGTTTTTGTAACTGGTGTTCAAGGAGAATCCATAAGCAAAATCGGGAGTAGGATTTCCAATTTCCGTACGATCATCGGAATTAATGACACCGTCACCGTTAATGTCCTTGTATTTGAAATCGCCGGGACCATACTCGTATCCAACTACTGTGGGAGATTTTAATTTATCAGCATAACTCTGGTAAATGCCTTCTACAACATATCCGTAAAAGTATCCAACAGGAAAACCAGCAATGGTTCTGTTGGGGCGTTCTTCACTTGGAGGAATTTCATCAGCCTTCAAAACCTTATTGTTGAAGGTGGTAAAGTTACCATTGAGCGATACAGAGAAATCGCGGTTGATTTGTTGTGTCCAGCTTGCACTGAGTTCAATACCCTTGTTTTGCATTTCGGCAGTATTGGTAAGCGTTGGTTGCGGGCTACCTGCTACACGTTGAAAAGCAAGAATATCACGGGTTTTTTTAGAATAATAAACAGCTTCCACATGTAAACGGTTGCGGAACATATTGGCTTCAAATCCAGCCTCCCAGGCTGCCACTGATTCCCAATTCAGATTTCTGTCGGGGATGTAGGATTGTGAAAAGGCCGGTGCAATGATATTGCCAAATACAGCAGTATTACCGCTAATCAAACCGGGATAAAAGGGATAAGGGTTGCCTCCCGGTACGTTTTGGCTACCAAGTACACCGTAAGAACCTTTAACTTTCAGGAAATCAAAAACTTTCTGAGTTTGCATAAAGTCTTCGCGGGTTACTTCCCACGCAGCCCCCAGAGAATAGTAATTCTGGAAACGTTGTTCAGGCGAAATTTGTGAAGAACCATCGCGACGGAAAGAGGCATTCAAATAATATTTTCCCTGGTAATTGTACAAGGCACGGAAAAGCATACCTACTATAGCATTTTCAGATTGGCTCGAATTGGCACGCCGGGTAGTAGCATCACCATACTGCGTATTTAAATACCAAAAACGGGGATCATTGCCAATCGAATCACCATCAGACTTTTGACGTACGCTTCCAAACAAACCATTATAACTATTAAAAACTGTAGTAAATCCAGCAGTTGCATTCAGGCCATGATCTCCAAATTCATTCTTATAGGAAAGAATATGATCCTGCTGAAATTTGTTCCAACGCTGTATATTATTGTCTACTGATGTAAGCCGGTTATTACGGTCTACATATACAGATCCGCCTTGTCCTACACTTGGATTGTAAGTATAAATAATAGGATTGTAGCGTTGCAGATTCTGCACACTCTGATCTGCATAAACGGTACTGCGCCAATTGAAATGCTTTAAGAAATTGATATCTACATATATGTTTCCGAGATAGCGATCTTCATTAATCAATTCCTTATCATACTTATTTTCAAGATTCAACAGTGGATTTCCGATTTGAGCGTTTTGCAGGGCTAATTCCGTGTAGAAAGTTCCGCTTGGATCCATTACCGGGGTGATGGGCAAAACCCTTCTTGCGTCAAACAGTAACCCATCAGCCTGGCTGAAAGGAGAACGCTGTCGCATAAAGTTTACATTAAAACCCAGTTTTACATGACTTGTCAGTTTCATTTCATCACTGATGTTGATGAAAAACCTTTGAAGCTCCTGCCTTTTAATAACCCCCTGATCTTTGGTGTAACCTACTCCTGCGTAAAACTTATTTTTATCGGTACCCTGCGATACAGACAAGTTTGTAGTAGAGAAAAACGCATCACGTGTCATTTCATCTACCCAATCGGTATTACCGGTCCAAGGTCCATAATTAAATCGCTGATTCTGAGGCACCCCAATATTGGTTTGCTCTTCATCAAACAGCTCTTTAAACTGTGATGCGTTCACCATATCAATGCGATCTACCAGCCGCTTAAAACCAGTGTTGGTGTTGAGGCTTACACTTAGTTTACCTGCTTTCCCTTTTTTAGTGGTAATGGAAATAACCCCGTTGGCACCCCGTACCCCGAAGATAGCAAGCGAGGAAGGATCCTTCAGAATTTCAAGACTCTCAATATCGTTGGGATTCAAAAAGTCTATATTATCGTTGAAGATTCCATCAATAACGTAAAGTGGTTTAGCTCCGTTGATACTATTGGTACCACGGATCCGTATATCGGGTTCTTGTCCGGGATTACCCGAGTTTACAATCGTTACCCCTGCCACAAGACCTTGTAAAGAAGCAATTGGATTTGGATTTGGTCTTGATTCAATTTCCTTACCGGAAATCTTGGCAATGGAGCCGGTAAGATCCCTGCGACTTGCTGTACCATATCCAATCACCACCACCTCATTAAGCCCGCTTCCGGCTGTAGAAACCATGGTGATATTTACCGATGAACGATTGGCCACAGCTACTTCCTGCGAAGCGTAACCTACGGCTGTAATCAATAGCACAGCATTTTCGGGAACCGTTAGCGAAAAGTTTCCGGATGCATCAGCAGCGGTTCCTATTTTGGTGCCCTTTACCAGTATGGAAGCTCCGGCAACTGCCCGGCCATCCGCATCCTTTATAGTTCCGGTAATTTCTTGTGGAACCGGAGCTTTCTCTTCATTATCGGTAAGTACTACAAGGTTGCGGCTCAATACCCGGTATGTAATGCCTGTATTACCCAAAATTTTATCGAGGATGGTCGCTACAAATTCGTTATTGGCATTAATGGAAATTTGTCCCGCCTTTTCTACCATTTCGGGATTGTATAAAAAGCGGTAATTTGTTTTTTTCTCAATTTGCCCCAATACCGTTTTCAGGTTTGAAGCATTAACATTTACTGTTATGCGTTGTTGCGAAAAGCCGTCGGCGTAAGCATGCAAAAACGTGGTAAGCAGAAGGAAAATACTTAGTTTCATCACAAGCAGCATTTTTTGTATTACTGGGAATTTACCCGGTTGCAGTTTGGTTGGTATATTTTTCATATGGTATAAATGGGTGATAAACATGTTTGAAAGGCTATACTGAAGGTTCGTGGCAGCAGCAGCAATTTAATTTTGAGACCGGTTTATCCGGGATGTAATGGTATCATAAGCAATCGTTTTAGTTTTTGGTATTAAAAATAATGACGGTATTTTGATTGATAGTGAATTGAAATTTTCCAATAATCCGTAAAGCTTCGAGAGCCTCTCTGAGAGATTCCTTTTCAAACTTGCCGGTAAACCGTAATGTCTCCAGTTGAGGATTATCGAAAATAATCCTTACGCCATACCATTTTTCCATTTTTTCAGCCAGCCGACCAAATGATTCTTCCATAAAGGCTAGTTGGTTGTTTATCCAGGCTGTTTCAATGGGCAGGCTGTCTATGGGGTCGTATGATATGCTTGTAAACTGTGGAATCATATCAACTACCCTGTCCAATCCCTTTATTTTCCTGATTGCTTCTTGCTTTTCATCTTCAGGTTCTACGTTTTGGAGAACCAGTTTTTCGGCAGGTTTCAAATAAAATATCTTTTCTGGTTTGCTTACAAGACTTACTTCCACTTTTCCATGAATCAAAGACGTTTCTACCTGCTTTTCATCAGGATATGCCCGCACATTAAAGGTGGTTCCGGTCACCTTTACATTTACCTTATCTGTATGTATGATAAAAGGAAGTTGGGGATTGGATTCCACATCAAAAAAAGCCTCTCCGCTCAGATAAACATCTCTTGTTTTACCATTAAAATCTTCGCCATAAGTCAGTTTGCTATTTGCATTTAACCAAACTTCTGTACCATCTACCAATACAAGGTGGGTTTGGCTACCCGGCTTGGTTACTACTACATTGGTGGGACTTGCTTTTGCCTTTTTACTCGCTGCCTGGGGTGAAATTTGGTGAGGAGCCTCGGGGTAAAACCAAAAAATTCCTAATGCAATTACCGAAGCCGCTGCAAGTGCCCAATAAAGAACCCGTATTTTGGAAAAAGAAGCGGGCTCCTCCTGTGGAAAAATTTGTGGTATTTCTGAAAGCGAAGTCTGCCGGTCCTGCTCTTCCATTTTTCTTAATAAACGTTCGATATTGGCAGGAACTCCTTTATGCTGAGATTGCCGAAGCCAGGTGCCTTGCAGCGTTTTATACGCTTCCTTTAGTACCGGATCAGCATCTAGCAGGTGATTTAACTCATGCATTTCAGCATCGTTAATTTCACCAGTCAGTTTTTTACTGATTAAATAAGACAAATGAATATCCATAGCAGCCATCTCGTTCGACTATAGACACCATTTATTCCAAAAACCCCCAAAAATTTAAATAAAATTTAGCTTTTGTTGATTGGGTGGATAAAAGTAAGATCGCTAACGGGCTTTCCGGTGGTGGATTCTTTGTACTTTCCAATGGTCTGAATTAATTTTTTTATTGCTATAGCCAATTGATTTTCAACGGTTTTAAGGTTTAAATGAAGCAGTTCTGCTACTTCTTTTTGCTTAAGACCGTCTTCTTTTACGAGCTTGAAAATTATTTTACATTTGAGTGGTAATTCATTTACAGCCTCCCTAAGTTGGTTCTTCATTTCTGCATGAACCATTCTTTCCTGCGGATCTGGCTCAAGATCCTGTAATTCTACCTGCATGGCTTCGATATCGAACTGCTGAATACCATGGCGATTCCGGATATAGTTTAAACTAAAGTTTCGGGTAGCCAGATAGAGATAAAGTTTTAGATTATGGATTTGATCGAGGGTTTTGCGCTTTACCCAAATGCGCACAAATACATCTTCCACAATCTCCTCGGCATCCTGTTGATTACGGCAAATGGAATAGGCGAATTTTTGTAATAGGGGCTGAAAATGACCATGTAAGGCTAAAAAAGCCTGCTGATCATCAGACACCGCTATGCGATGCTGGAAGTCTGCCATTTGTGCTTTGTCCATCATAAAAACAATCAATCGAAGGACAAATATCTAAAAATTCAAATTGATAAATAATGATTTATGTCATTGCCTATCGATAACCCACTAAAAGCAGTCGGGATAATGGAGCCCTGAAAAAACATCCCGTTTGCCTTTTGCGTTGGTAGATTAGCCATTTAAAAATCAATTGAGGGTCCCAAAAATGCTACGATTAGTGCAGTATATATTTTTGCCAGCTTACGAAAAAAACCAGAATACTCATCACCGTTTAGCAAAAATCGGGGTCAGGCATTGGAATTGGCATTAGGAAAAAGCGCAAACTTTACCTTTGCTCCTTTGGCCTTTAGTGTATCAATCATAACTTAAAAATGCATGTAGGGCACCACATCATCTTTGGCAAAGTGAAAATTCCACCAATCGGTTTTTGCCAGGCTTTTTCATTTAATTTGATTTTAAGATGATATGATACGTTTTACAAAAGGAGCAAAATTTCTATAGATTATACTTTTTTTTGTACAAATTTTTGTACCATGCTGCAAGTAACTTATGTTTCAGAGTTTAGGAAGAATATGAAAAAATACATAGATGGTGTAGCAGAATCCAATAACAAAGTGATTGTAAACAGCAATGGGAAATCTGTGGTGCTGATTTCATTGGATGAGTATAATGCGATGGACGAAACTGATTATTTATTAAGTACGGATGCTAACAAGGAACGACTTGGTTATTCATTAGACAGTTTTTGGAAAAAGAATGGATCCGAACAAAAACTTATTGAGATGTGATGGCACTTTTTTTTGAGCCGCAAGCTTGGGAAGAATATTTTTATTGGCAAACTACCGATAAAACTATTCTATTGAGAATTAATTCTCTTATTAAAGAATGTTACAAAACTCCATTTTTAACGCAAGGAAAACCAGAGCCACTATGTGGGAATTTATCTGGATTTTGGAGTCGAAGAATTGATGATAAACACAGAATTGTATATGCTGTAAAAGACCAACGGCTTCATATTCTCCAGTGCCGATTCCACTAAACCAAATAATTATTTCCCCGAACTTTCTTACCCCTTGTACTTACACCAGTTGAATGAATATAACAAAAGGCTTTCCACTAATCTGACTCAATTATACCTGCTTACTTCACTTTTTGCTTATTGGAAAATAACCAGGGTAAAAGTTCTGGCTCTGCAAAGGTGGGATCCCAGGCATTGTGGTTGGCATCAGGAAAAAGCGTAAACTTTACCTTTGCTCCTTTAGCCTTAAGTGCCTCGAACATAACTTCAGAATGCTTATAAGGCACTACATTATCCTTGGCGCCATGAAAAATCCACCAGTTGGTTTTTGTCAAGCCCTTTGCCGTTGCCGGATTAGCACCTCCACAAATAGGAAAAGCGGCGGCAAAAACACCCGGTTTTCTGCTTACCATTTCAAAAGTGCCCATTCCTCCCATCGACAACCCGCCAACATAAACCTGATCGGTTTTAACAGGGTATTCCTCTAGTACATAATCCACCAATTCTATCAGCATTTCCATGGCTCTGCCACTTGGGCCTGTTTCTAAAAAATGGAAGGTTCTTTTCTTCTGTTCGTTGTGAGTGCGTAAAACATTCCCCCAATAATCCTCAGTAGAACATTGTGGAAACACCACAATAGCAGGATAAGCAGAACGGATGCTATCCTTCAAAAAGAGCTTCCAACCATGCGTCATTTGTTTTTCATTGTCTCTTCCCCGTTCACCAGCTCCATGTAGAAAAAATATGACCGGGTATTTTTTTGCGGGATCATAATCCTGCGGCAACAAAACCCGATATGGCAAGGTATCGCCATTTTGCACCATCCATTTTTTTTCGTAAAGGGCTAAATCTTGCGAAAATCCATGCAGGCTGCCTGCCATCAGGAGCACAAAAAAGATAAAATTTTTCATTACAGAAATGGGTCTTTTGTATTATTTCAATTTATGTTTATTGCTATTCTCTTTCAACGGATATTTCGGGTTAATCAACCGATCACTATCCTCGGATACAGATATTCCATGTTTCTCGTTTCAAGTTTATCGTTTAACTGGTTTATCGGCGCCTGGCATCCGACGCTACAGATATTCCATGTTTCTCGTTTCACCTCTCACATCTCACCTTTCATGTCTCTCCTTTCACGTTTCAAGTTTATCGTTTAACTGGTTTATCGGCGCATGGCATCCGACGCTACAGCTATTCTATGTTTCTCGTTTCACCTCACACATCTCTCCTTTCACATCTCTCCTTTCACGTCTTTCCTTTCACGTTTCAAGTTTATCGCCTAACTAGTTTATCAGCGCATGGCATCCGACGCTACAGATATTCCATGTTTCACGTTTCACCTCTCACCTTTCATGTCTCTCCTTTCACGTCTCACCTCTCACATCTCTCCTCTCACACCTCTCACATCTCTCCTTTCTCTCACCTCTCACATCTCTCCTTTCTCTCACCTCTCACATCTCTCCTTTCTCCTTTCACGTTTCACCTCTCACCTCTCTCCTTTCACATCTCTCCTTTCTCTCACCTCTCACATCTCTCCTCTCACCTCTCCCCTTTCACGTCTTTCCTTTCACGTTTCACCTCTCACATCTTTCCTTTCACGTCTCTCCTTTCACGTTTCAAGTTTATCGTTTAACTGGTTTATCGGAGAATGGCATCCGGCGCTACACATATTCCATGTTTCACGTTTCACGTTTCACCTCTCACCTATCTCACGTTTCACCTCTCACGTTTCACCTCTCTCTCACCTCTCTCCCCTCTCTCACTCC
Source organism: Chitinophagales bacterium (assembly GCA_038209595.1). GTDB lineage: Bacteria > Bacteroidota > Bacteroidia > Chitinophagales > Chitinophagaceae > Phnomibacter. The sequence continues at coordinate 8,324 of JBBQXO010000025.1, read as the reverse complement.
TCTCCCCTCTCTCACTCCTCTCCCCTCTCTTTCCACTCTCCCCTCACAAATAAGGACTTGTAAACCCGAGCTTCGTTAATCCTGCTTTTACTTCGGGTACTTTCATACCAAGATTCCATACGAGCCCTGTACGATGATTTTCTATCATAATAATCTGAGGCCCCTGATCGATGGCGAGAAAACTGCTGGCAAACCAACGCTCATGGATGGAAAAGGCATCTATAAACCCATAATTTTTCCAAAGTTTGTCTCCTAATATATCATAAAAAAAACGCAGTGCCCTCATGCTTTCTAATGGTGCGAAGGGCATGGATGCAATCGCAGCCGTAGGAGCTATCACGCCCCGGTCGTTGGTAGGACTGCTTGCTGTGTACCCTCCGGGGATATCGCTTGCTGTAAGTCCCCAACAGGCATTGCTATAGCCGCGGTAGTTTTGCGTATTGTTGGTGCAATAATTAAAATTGATAAGGGTATGGTTCCTGTTTTGAACCCCGTAATCGGCGTAGGTATCTTTGAGATTGGTGGGGTGAATGCCAAGGAAGGAATAATGTGCAAGGAATAACGGCCCGCCAAAATTGGAGCCCAGCGGGAGATTGATGCCATTGTAACTGTTGCCATTGCGCATATTGCCATTGCGGGCAAAACCCTCGCGGTATACGGTATCGGAAACAGGGTAAGTAGGCGAACCCGCTGCCAGTACATATGTTATCAAACATTCGTTCCATCCCTGAATTTTCAGGTTGATGGCCCATCCTTTATCAGGACTCCAATGCCAGTAAAGTACCTGCTCACTTCCTTTACGGAACCAGCTCCATTCCACTGCATTGTACAGGCTGGTAATCTGGGTTCTTAAGCCCGACTCCAGCGCTCCGGCTCCATCAAAATATTGCCTTGCGGTTAAAAGGCCCATCATAAGAAAACTGGTTTCTACCAGGTCAGCACCATTATCGTTGGCACTAAAAGGAACTGTGGCGCCGCTAATTCCATTAATCCAGTGAGCAAAAGTACCATGGTAAGGGATAGCTTTTGTTTTAAGGAAATCAGCAATTTTGGTAACCCTTTCGGCAGCCTGTTGTCTGGTAATAAAACCTCGTTCGGATGCCACTACCATGCTCATGATACCAAAACCGGTTCCACCTGTGGTAACCACGTCGCCGCTGCTATTGCGCTCCCGGGCCATACCGCTTACCGGATGTCCGAAATCCCAGAAATAAGAAAAGGTTTGTTTTTGTACCAGGGTCATCAGCGAATCGTCGGTAATGACAGGGAACTTGGCCGTTGAATCAATGCCGGTAGTAATCTGATAAGATTTCTCCGCATCAAGTACCGCCCCGCTAACGGATTTAAGGGTACGTAATAGCCGCACGGCGTACTGCGACAAACCTGCTGTTTGACCTGTCCTTGGCTGCAGAATGAGCAGACTATCACTTTTTTGCCAGGAAGCATCAAATGTTACCACTGCCCCGGTAGCATCGGTATAATTTATAGAAGTAGCCAAGGTGCCCCGATCTATCCTGTCGGAAAACATCAATTGGAGCTGCGGCCTGATAGAACGGGGGAAGAAATCAGTGCCAGAAGCCCCATCTACAGAAGCCAGTACCACCCGCATAGTAGCAGGAACTACCGGCGGAGGAGGAGTGCCAGTGCCTTCCTTTTTTCTGCACCCAAACAGGGCCAACAGCAAAAAAATATTTAATACATATTTGTACTTCATAAATGTTTATTTCAATTTAAATCTTTTTATTTTTTCAACCACAACTTTCAACACCTGATTTTTAACCCCGGTTGCAGGGCTTCATATATGTTCAATTTTAGTTTAATCAGTAAAGCTGGAATTATTTTCATTTCCAGGTTGTTTTTGAAAGCACCAACTGAAATGTAAAGTAGTTCTTTTTAAAAAAATATTGACTATCGTAAAATCAGAAGAATATTTTTTTCCATAATCTATATTGTAATACTTAATTAATCTATATCATTTTTCCTTTTTTTGAAAACAACCTGAATATAAGTTTCTACCCACTAAAGGTTGATGCCCCATGGATTAATACTTGCAATCGGGAAGTGCATCCTTTTATCATTGCCTTGATTGTAACAACTTGCTGAAAAACAAATAAGATTCAAATGGTAAAAGTAACTTATTGATTATGCTGTGCATTATTTATTAAATTATTTTAACAAGGATTAAATGCGGCCTTGGTTCACCCCATGCATGCACCAGCAAACGATTCAGGCATTATATTAGTTATTCAAGTTTTTCAATCATCACCCCATTTAATAGTGTGCTGCCTGACAACGCTTCAAATCTAATAGAAATACCCATTCCATCCTTTATCAGTATTTCCTTATCTAACAGAACCGCCGATTGAATACCATATTCATTGGCCAGATTAAGTTGAGCAGCCCACAACTCACCATTAAGTGTAATATTCATCTTTCTATCCTCATTATTTCGCTGCCTGTCAGTAAACGGCTCACTCAGCAGCAGCGTTACTCTATATTTACCCTCGGGCACATCGGCCCGCCAGGCTGTAAGGCCCTGTATAAAAGTTTGAAATAGCGGTTCGTTGATGGTATTTCTTATCGGTCTGTGAATGCCCTCCCGAATGCCGTTCCAGGCGGCGGATGGCCAGGAGGACCAAATACTGCCACCCACATACCCCCAGGATCTGGGTTGGTATGCTTTATCAGGCATCCAGATTTCGGCAGATCTTGTATCAGTAAAGAAAGTACGACTCTGACCGGTGTTGAATCTCATAGGCATGTGTGGCATATTAGCCGCCATAGAGGTCGTATCTATCAGCGTATAGCTAATAGGTAACACATCACTGATGCTTCCATCGGGGGTTCGGCAAATCCATTGGGTGGATCCTTCCGGAACTGAGACCATCCATTCATAACGACCCTTTTCTGAACGAGGATCGCCAAGCCGCTTACCATTCTGGTAAAGTTCCAGTTGGGGCTGATTGCTATACACGACCAGCGGAAACAGATATGATTGCTGTGCGGCACCCACAAATGCTATCCTTTCGGGCCAGTGCTTGCCAGTGAGGTACACAAAAGGGTCTTTACTCCATTGCGATTTGTAAAAATAAAAGGCATCTTTTTTCCGCCTGTCGGTGGTTACCAATCCTTTCTTATTGATGTTAGGAACCACATCCTCTCTGCCATCGCGCTGAAAGTCAATAAAATTCCAAATGGCAAATCCTGTCATCCAGGGAACTTCGTTGCCAGCTTTTACATAAGCTTCATGGAAAGCACATTGGTATTCTTCGCTAAAGTCGAAAAGGGTTGGCTGATGGATATGTATATTTATGATGCTGCCTGCCCCATATTCACTCAGCAGAATAGGCTTTTGGGGTGCAAAATTGTGCAGGGTATCTAAAAATGAACGAATATCTTCATGCTTGCCCCTGTACCAGCCCTGATAAACATTGTAGCCATTGATATCAGCTATCTCACTCATTTGCTGAAATAATGGATTTTTAAAATAGGGTAAATCAATATTGCTTTCAAAAGCTATAGCTGTAAGTCTATCAGGGTCCATCGTTTTTGCAATACTGTTTAGCATCTGTGCATTGCGGATGGAAGCAGTATCAAGGTTGCGTACCTCATTGTGATAGCCCCATATAGCAATGGAAGGATGGTTTCTGTTTTGAACAATCATTTCATGCATCATGACTTCCGTATTTCTGTTGAAAGCTTCACCGGGGTTTACCTTATCTACAACAGGTATTTCGCACCATGAAATCAATCCAAGTTTATCACATGCATTGAAAATAGCCGGGTCCTGTGGATAGTGTGCAATACGAATAAAATTACAACCCATTTCCTTCATGAGTTCCATATCGCGAAGGTGCATGGCATCAGTAAGAGCAAAACCAAGCCTGTCATAATCCTGATGTCGCGATGCGCCCCTTAGTTTGTAAGGCTTGCCATTCAGCATAAAAGCCTGATCGGGTCCAATGCCTGCCCATTTAAAACCTACACTTTGCGAGATAACGTCAAGCTCCTGCCGTTGGTCATTAAGCAACTTCACTTCTAAGGTGTAAAGCGAAGGGTTTTCCGGCGACCATAATTGAGGCATTATTACGGCGCCTTCCCATTCAAAGGTGTTTTTATTAAAATTTTTTAAAGGGAAATTTCCTGTCAGAACTTTTCCGGAAGGAGCAGTTACCGAATAACTGATGCTTCCATTAAAGTGTTTCTTTATTCCCTGCAAATATGCTTTTACAACAAACCCGGCCTTTTCCCCGTTTACTTCAGGCGTTTTGAAATCAATACCAAATCCACCATGTTCGGGATGTTCAAAATAAACCTGATTTGTAATAATCATCCATACATCGCGATAAATACCTCCCATCTGGTTGAAGTCCGATGAAACCGGAGGAATACTGTCTGAAAGATGTTGACTATTATCTACCCTTACTTCTATGAGATTTTCTTCGCCATATTTTATAAAACGGGTTGCATCAATTATAAATCCTGTGTATCCTCCCTGATGGATGCCAGCCTGTTTTCCATTGATATATACTGTAGTTTTAATGCAGGCACCTTCAAAATACAAGCGAATACTTTTACCTTGTTTTTCCTTTTCAACCAGCAGTAAACGGCGGTACCAGCCAATACCCCGGTGATAACCCACCGTTTCATCAAGAATGTCAAGAGCATTCCAGGTATGTGGCAGATTTATGCGTTGCCATTTTAATAGATTAGCCGGCGAAGGGCGGGCAGGACTATCATTTAATACAAAATCCCATCCGCTGTTGATGGATACCTTTTCCCTTGAAAAAGTGGATGTTCCAACAAGGAGCGAAACAACAATTGTTGCTAAAAATACCTTATTTCTGTTTTTAATATCCATAATAATGGTTATTTAACCTGGTTAAATTATTTTAATTCAAACGGTGTCATTTTTTTATTAAGGTAGTAGTGAGTTTGCCAGATGGGATTTTATAACCAAACAGCATATCTGCAATGGCATATCCTGTTTTGCTACATAGAAATACAAAATAGAGGGTAGCCCCATTTCCCATTAAGGCACTTTCATTGCGATGCTGCGTTGAGATACCCCATTTTCATTAAAGGATTCTATTGCAAACCAATAAGACTGTCCCCGTGTAAGCGCCTTCAGCAACAAGCTGTTATCCTCATACACCATCCATGAACTATACAGTTTATCGGGTGCAATACCCCAAAGAATATTGTAACCTTGAACGCCAGGCTGCTTATCCCATGTAATCAATACATCACGTAGATCAGCTTGCCGCACAGGTTTGAAATTCTTAACAATAGCAGGTATTTTTCCATGCGATATGCCAAATATCCTTAAACCGGATATAGCAAGATGGGGCATTGGAACCTTTATATTCCGATACCGGATATACCTGACCGTTTGAGGCACAGCTAATTCTGAATATTCATTTGGTGCATCCCTGAAACTATTGCGTTTATCCACCAACGTGACCCAGTTTTGCCCATCAATAGAACCTTCAATGAAATACCGGTGGTATAACCCGGGTATCCGGCCATACATATCATTTTTATGGTCGTGAAAATTCACTTGGATAGCATGAACTTTGCCCGGAACCTCCAAATCAATCTGCAACCATTGAGTACTGTCATTACTATCTGCAAGCCAAAAGGTTTTTACCGTTTCATCCGTTACATGCTGCGATATATTTACCTCTGACTGAGAGCTTGCCTTAGTTGGTTTTTTATAGGACAACAACATCCATCCGGTAAATTCCCCCTTTCTGCCATTTTCGGGTGCAAAATGCGGATAATCACCAAAGTAACTATCGCTGTACATCAGGCCATCCTTATCAAAATAGGTTGGAAACATGCAAAGCCTGCGTTCCCATTTCATATTTACCGATACGGCCATAGATGCAAAATGCCAGTATTGGTTCTGTGGTCCAACCACCGTACTGCCATGTCCGGCTCCGTTCATAAAACCGCCGGGCTTGTAACTAAAGGGGTTATTGGGCATATACTTAAACGGCCCAAGTGGGGAATCGCCTATATAAGCGCCATCGCCATACACATTGAACTCGGTACCCGGCGCTGCATATTCAAGGTAATATTTGTCTTGATACTTCGTCATCCATGGCCCTTCAATATATCCACCTAAAATAGTATCTGCATGGTTATGTCCAAATCGCTCCCACCCATGGTTGTACATATCTAAACCAAACAGTGTATCGGTTTTTTCAGAGGGTCTGAAGCGCTTATTTTTATCCAATGTTTTAGCTCGGACAGGCCAACGATTGGATGAACCCCAATATAGGTATCCACTGCCATCGTCATCTATAAAAAAGGCCGGGTCCTGGAGATTATTCAAAATGCCAGGTGTTGCTTTCCAATCCCCTTTCTTTGGATTATCGGTATATAAAATACTCATAGAGCCGGATGGATCGCCTGCAACATATAATACCGAATCTTTATAGTTAAAAGCCGCAGGCGCATTGCTCCCTTGGAAATACCATTTTTCTGGGGTGATAAATTGCCATTGCAATAAATCTTCGGAATACCAGTAACCCATTGATCTGGTAACGAACATATAATAATCTCCCCTAAACTGAACCACAGCAGGATCAGCACCAGAACGATAGGAAATATTGTTATGCGCATTATAAATCATGTAGGTATAATCAACATCAATAGGATTGCACCAGGTTTGCTGTTGTGCTTGGGCAGCGTTAATAAGCAAAAAAAGAATACTACAATAAATGAATAAAAATCGTAACGTTTTCATATGTTCATTTTTAGTTAATTTTTCAAAGCAATGCCTCCCGAAGGGACGTTGTGTTCGTTGGAATCCCCAATGATCATTCGTGCTACCTGCCTTCCGATAGGTAGGGGTGTACGGCAGTTCTTTGGGATTTATGCAGTTGCTTATAATATTTATATTGGTCTCCATGATTGTTAATTCATATGTGTATTTTTTTAGATACCCGCCTATGGGGGTATTTTAATTTAGCCAATACCTGTTGCGCCTTTTCGGGATGGCATCGCTATTACGCATTTGCCCTGTCGGCATTGCCTTTAGGTAGGTAAGCTGCCGATAGGCAGGGGGTGTCCTTCAATAATAACAATTTAATAAGTTTGGTTTTACCCGATCATTTATTAATTCCCCTTACCATGTTTAAACATTACATTACGTATAACAAATTTATGCGCCGGATTATCCATGTACTGATTTACAAAAGGAGAATAAGTTGTTACGGTTACAGACCTTTTTTTAAAATCCATATCCAAAATTCTCAACCAACCATTTCCACCCATTACGGAGCCTTTTACACCCTCCTGGAAATTAGCCAACATTTGGTAAACAGGATTGCCTGCTTCATTGAAACTTACAAGTGTACCCACACCCGTGTTGAGCACATGGCCTGAAAAAACAAAGCGGGTATTCGGATGCTTTTTAACCAGTTTGTACCAGATATCTTCCCCGTCATTTACGCTGGCACTGCCGGTGTCTTTCCCAACCCCATAGGCTTGTGGCCTCCAACTATCACCCGGGCCCTGTCGGGTGCTGTCGCTGTACATGTAGCTATGGGTGTTGAGGATAACGGTATAATCCGGGTACTTTGCAATTACGTCATTTGCCCAATCCAATATGCTGTTACGTGGTCCAAACTCAAGCGTAAGTACCAGCCAGTTTATTTTACCGGTTTTAAAAGTATAAAAGGCATTATCAAGAATGCCGGCTTCGGCCACCCCGCCAAAACCTGGCAGTTTTTCCATAGCATTGATTGGGAAGTATTTATTATAGAGGGTGGAATTGCGTACATCAGCAAACTTTCCATCTGCACTACCCATATCATGATTGCCGGCAGCCAGCACATAAGGTACTTTACTGTTCAACTTCGTAAAGGCACTTTGAATAATTTTCCACTCTTTATCATTATTATTCTGGGTAAGATCGCCCTGCTGCAATACGAAATCAATCTCCTTTGCATTGTTTGCAATCCATTGGATCTGTGCATCTAATACCTGTGGATATTTTTCTGCATAGGTTTGGGTATCGGGCAGTAGCACGATTCGGGCCTGATGTATTTTATTTGAACAGGAAGCAAAAAAAATAAGGATGCAAAACAAGAAAAAAAATAGGCGCATAATGATTTATTAATTTAAATAAGGGCTTTCAAAACCTAATTTTTTCAATCCTGTTTTAACCTCCGGACAACTCATAAAGAGCTTCCAAAGCAAACCTGTCCGGTAGTTTTCCATCATCACCACTATTGGTCCCTGATCAATGGCAAGATACCGTTTTGGATACCAGTTATCGGTATCACTGAATGCATCATAAAATCCATAAGTGC
>JBBQXO010000024.1:0-43848 GCA_038209595.1 Chitinophagales bacterium | reverse complement strand
CCGCGCAAAGGCACCTGAAACTCAGGTTTATCCTTGGCCATAAATTCAATAAAAGCAGGTACACCCGCATCGGTTGCACTACCGCTGATATCATCCGCCGGAATAATTATATTTGATAATACAGCGATGGTTGCCATTTCTTCCGAGGTAAAAAAAGTTTGAGAAAGCAACACTTCATCATTTGCAGCCTGTGCCGCAAACCGATCGTATTTAATGGGTCCCTTGGGAGCACTCTCTGCCAATACCAATTTTTTATCCTCCGTTTTACAAGCCTCTGCCAACACTCCAACAGATAACCCTCCCAGTGCCAGCGCCTTCAACGTATCCCGTCTTTTCATAATATAAGTTTGAATAATTCTTAAAGTATTAACCTATCCATTTTAAATCGGCCTTCCCCACACACATTCCCCATCCATATAAGCCAAAAAAAAACAAACACCCCCAAAATCAAATATTCCTTATATCTCACCCCGCTTCAAACCAGATACAAGGTATTCAGAAGCCCGCATACTTAAAGCCAAAATAGTAAGCGTAATATTTTTGTCGGCCTGCGACGTAAAGGCGGCACCGTCCACCACAAAAAGATTTTTACAATCATGTGCCTGATTCCATTTGTTGAGGACAGATTTTTTAGGATCATTTCCCATCCGGGCAGTTCCAGCCTCGTGTATTATTTTACCAGGCACTTCCAATCCATAATTATTATGAGGGCCATCATCGCCACCCCAGGTAATCACAGCGCCCATATTGTGCAATATTTCTGCAAATGTTTCTTTCATGTGCTTGGCCTGTTTTATTTCATGATCGCTCCATTTTACATTGAAACGCAATACTGGTATACCATATTTATCTACCACATAGGGATCAATTTCACAAAAATTATCTTCCCTTGCAACTGCCTCACCCCGGCCTGCCATTCCTATGGAAGCTCCATAATAATGTCGGTAATCCTCTTTGAGCGAAGATCCGTATCCACCCGCTTCTTTTTGTACCCCATTCACCATGAACTTTCCATTGAGCTTTTGAATGCCCCAGCTAAATCCATACAACGGAGCGCCAAGTCCTCCACCATATTCTATATGGTATCCCCTTGGGAAGTCCAGCTTTTTATTATCCAGCCACCAAGGTGTATATACATGGCAACCGCCAACGCCGTCTTCATTATAACGCTTTCTGCCAAAAAGTTCGGGAATCACCCCACCCATTCCTGCTCCTGTACTGTCATGAAGGTATTTACCCACCACATCGCTGCTATTGGCCAGTCCATTGGGGTGGCGAACACTTTTTGAATTGAGCAAAATACGAGATGATTCGCAGGCACTTGCAGCAAGTATCACCACTTTGCCATGCACTTCATATTCCTCCAGCGTTAATTTGTCTACAAAAGAAACTCCCTTGGCCAGCCCATTGTTATCGGTAATCACCTCTCTTACCATTGCATTAGTTATCAGGTCTACATTGCCTGTAGCCAATGCTGGTTTTACCAAAACCGATGAGGAAGAAAAATCTCCATAAACCATACAGCCCCGGTAACACTGTGCGCAATTAAAACATACACCCCGGCTATCGTTGATTTTTTTGGTAAGAATAGAAAGCCGCGATGGAATAACAGGAATGCCGGCAGTATTGCCCGCCTTTCGTATCATCAATTCATGAAGTCTTGGCTTAGGTGGTGGAAGAAAAACGCCGTCGGGATCGTTGGGTAAGTTTTCATACGATCCGAAAACACCGATTAGTTTATCTACTTCATCGTAATAAGGCTTTACATCCTCATAGCCAATCGGCCAGTCATCCCCCAATCCATCTATGCTTTTTCTTTTAAAATCTTTAGGACCAAACCTGAGCGAAATCCTGCCCCAGTGATTGGTTCTGCCTCCCAACATTCTGGCACGCCACCATTCCCAATCGGTTCCTTCCGCCTTGGTAAAAGGTTCTCCCTCAATCTGCCAACCCCAGTAACTCGCATCAAATTCCCCAAAAGGCCTGAATTTAGTAGAGGCTCCACGGCGGGGCGATTCCCATGGTGGCACCAATTGAGTCACATTTTTTGCAGGATCGTAATTGGGTCCGGCTTCCAGCAAGCAGACTTTCAACCCTGCTTCGGATAACTTATAGGTAGCCATTCCGCCCCCGGCACCACTACCCACAATAATCACATCGTATTCTGTTGGTTTCTTTTTTATCTGGAATCCACCCATGGCAAGCTGGCATATTTTGTGGTACAAAAAGTACCGGTTTTCGTAAACGTTTTTTTTCTTATTTTTAAAAAGCCTAAAAGTAGGGGTTGCTTTTGGATTTTCAGAAAATCGTTTGCCTCCTTTACGATTAAAAAGCAACAAATAAGCATCAAATAAAAAACAAAAAAAAAACTGACTGTCCAAAGAAAGGAAATGCTACCTATATTTAGCCCGTAAAAATTAATTTCATGTCTGCTGCCATTGATAAAAATAAACTATTTGTAGCAAGTTGTCTTGCTTTGTTGGTCACCTCGCTTTCTTTTGGAATTCGTGCAGGAATACTAAATGACCTAGGAGATCAGTTCTCTTTGAATAAATCACAATTGGGAACCATTGCTGCTACTGCCTTTTGGGGTTTTCCATTAGCGGTAATCATTGGGGGCATGGTTGTTGACATTATAGGGATGAAAAAATTGCTGGTGGCTGCTTTTGTGTTTCATCTCGCTGGAATTTTGTTGACTATATTTTCTGGAGGATATTGGGGTCTTTTTATAAGCACCTTACTAATAGGTATTGCTAATGGTACGGTGGAAGCAGCCTGTAATCCACTGGTAGCTACTATTTATCCGGATAATAAAACCACCAAACTAAACCATTTTCATTTATGGTTTCCCGGAGGTATATTTTTAGGCACTCTGCTCGTAATGGGGTTAAGTAAAATAGGAATCGGATGGCAGGTACAGGTTGCTATTATGATCATTCCTACCTTGATATATGGCTATTTATTCAGTAAATTACAATTCCCGGTTACTGAACGGGTAGCAAGCGGCGTATCTACCTCCGATATGTATCAGTCTTTATTAAATCCGCTTTTCCTGTTTATGATCATTTGTATGTTTGGTACAGCCATTACAGAATTATTTACAGGCCAATGGATAGATATCTTATTGCGTAACGTTACGGAGAATGCCTTGTTGATTCTAACCCTTACTACCGGTGTCATGGTTATTGGGCGTGGATTTGCCGGACCTGTTGTACACCAACTTTCTCCAGCCGGTGTATTACTAATATCAGCTATTTTGGCAACCGCCGGTATGTATATGCTCGGACATACTGAAGGCAATATGTTATTTGCAGGAGCGCTTGTTTTTGGTATGGGAGTTTGTTATTTCTGGCCTACAATGATCGGGTTTGTAGCCGAATATCTTCCTAAAACTGGAGCTGTAGGGCTCAACCTTATGGGTGGTGCCGGCATGTTTGCGGTTAGTCTTTATATGATTTTCATGGGTACTCATTACGATGAAATCCTGGTAGAAAAACTTCCGGCAGGATCTGAACTTGGAGCATACACAACTGCTACAGCAGGCACCGAAATGGCATTAGCACTTGATTCAGCCAAAAAAGCTGCTGGGCCGGAAATACTAAATACGACCATGTTGATTCCAGCTATACTGATCCTGGCATTTGCCGGATTGTTTATTTATATGCGAAAAGAAAGTAAATCCAGTCCACATCCTGCCCTTACCTGAATTATCTCACATAAATTGAAATTATGCCAACCAACAGAAGAAAAGCCATTCAAATGATGACATCAGGAACCCTTGGAGGGGTATTGCTGGCGTCTTCCGGAAAGGCTTTTCATAATTTAGAAATGCAAAATGAAATGATGGTCCCATTGAAAGGAAATATCAATCACTCGGTATGTCGCTGGACTTATGGATTTTTAAGCCTGGACGATTTGTGCAAAGCAGCCAATGACATTGGAATAGGGGCAATTGACCTGGTAGGTCCAAAAGACTGGCCTTTACTAAAGGAATATAATATTGACAGCAGCATGTGCAATGGCGCTGAAATAAGTTTGGTAAAAGGCTTTATTGATGCTACAGCGCACGATACCCTGGAAAAAAATTATTTAGAGTATATTGATTTGGTGGCGAAGGCAGGTTATAAAAACCTGATCTGTTTTAGCGGAAACCGCAATGGTATGGATGATGAAACCGGTCTTAAAAACGCTGCAGCCGGACTAAAGAGGGTAATTGGGTACGCTGAAAAAAAAGGGGTGGTTCTGCAAATGGAATTACTTAACAGTAAAGTGGATCATAAGGATTATATGTGCGCTAAAAGTTCGTGGGGAGTGGAGTTGTGCAAAAGAGTAGGCTCTCCCAATTTTAAATTGTTGTATGATATCTATCACATGCAAATAGATGAAGGAGACGTAATCCGTACTATCAAGGAAAATCACCAATATTACGGTCACTATCATACAGCGGGTGTACCAGGCCGCAATGAAATTGATGAATCGCAGGAATTATACTATCCTGCCATCATGCGCGCTATAGTAGCCACCGGTTTTAAAGGATATGTGGCACAGGAATTTATTCCTAAAGCGACTGATAAAATCGCTTCGCTACGCAATGCTATAATGACCTGCGACGTATAAAATTAGTCTTAAAATACAAGTTTAAATACCACATAAAAAGGATAAAATGCCAGATAACGTTTATGATGCCATTGTAGTTGGATCCGGAATATCAGGTGGATGGGCCGCTAAAGAACTCACAGAAAAAGGAATGAAGGTGATTATGCTGGAGAGAGGGCGCAATGTAGAGCATATTAAAGATTACGTAAACGCCAATAAGGATCCCTGGGATTTTGCACATCGTGGACGTAAAACTCATGATATGCAGAATAACTATCCTGTACTGGATCGCGATTACCCTTTAAACGAAACCAATCTTGACTTTTGGGTTAACGAACAGGAAAGTCCTTATGTGGAAATAAAACGTTTTGACTGGTATCGGGGATATCAGGTTGGAGGTCGCTCTCTTACATGGGGCCGGCAAAGTTACCGCCATGGCGATATTGATTTTGAAGCCAACCTGAAAGACGGACATGGTGTGGATTGGCCCATCCGATACAAAGACATTGCCTCCTGGTATACCTATGCAGAACAATTTGCCGGCATAAACGGCAAGGCTGAAAATTTCCCGGGGCTCCCCGATGGGGATTACCTTCCTCCTATGGATATGAACTGCGTAGAAAAAGATGTGAGCGATCGCATCAAAAAATACTATAAAGGTTCGCGCATTTTCACCATGGGTCGTAGTGCCAACCTTACCGTTGCGCACAACAATCGAACCAATTGCCAGTACAGAAATAAATGCTGGTTAGGCTGTCCGTTTGGCGCTTATTTCAGCACCCAATCTGCTACCCTTCCCGCAGCTATGGCTACGGGTAATCTTACCCTTAGGCCATTTAGCATTGTTACAAAAATCATTTACGATAAGGATACCAGGAAAGCCAAAGGCGTCGAAGTGTTGGATGCGGAAACCAATCAGACTTATGAGTATTTCGCTAAAGTGGTTTTTCTGAATGCATCTTCTTTCAATAGCACCTGGGTTTTGATGAATTCTGCAACCGATATCTGGCCGGAAGGTTTGGGCAGCAGCAGCGGTGAACTAGGTCATAATGTAATGGATCACCATTTCAGGCTTGGAGCAAATGGAGAAATGGAAGGCTACGATGATAAGTATTATTATGGCCGCAGACCTAATGGTTTGTATGTACCGCGATTTGTAAATATTGGGGGCGACAAACGAGATTATGTAAGAGGCTTTGGCTACCAAGGTGGGGCTAGCCGCACTGGATGGAGCCGCAATATAGCAGAAATGAATATTGGTGGTGCCTGGAAAGATGAACTCTGCGAACCCGGGAATTGGACAATAGGCCTTGGTGCCTTTGGCGAAATCTTACCTTATCATGAGAACCGTATTTTTTTGGATGATACCGTAAAAGATAAATGGGGATTACCCGTTCTGGCCATAGATGTGGAGATCAAGGAAAATGAAAAGCAGATGCGTAAAGATATGATGTCCGAGGGGATAGCCATGCTGGAAGCAGCCGGGGTAAAAAATGTAAAATCGCACGACAATGGATATGGGTTTGGACAAGGCATTCATGAAATGGGAACCGCCCGAATGGGACGAGATCCTAAAACATCGGTACTGAATGGCAATAATCAGGTTTGGGATTGTAAAAACGTTTTTGTAACCGATGGTGCCTGCATGACTTCTGGTAGTTGTGTCAATCCAAGTTTGACATATATGGCCCTAACAGCAAGGGCGGCAGATTTTGCTGTAAATGCACTAAAAAAAGGCGATATATAAATCTTGCTCCCAAAAAATCTATATTCAAATAAAACACAACATGGAGCAATTTGATGCAATAGTGGTAGGAAGCGGAATCAGCGGTGGCTGGGCAGCTAAAGAACTCTGCGAAAAAGGGCTCAAAGTACTCTTGTTGGAAAGAGGTGGTCCATATGATCATGTCAAAGACTATAAAACGGCTAATGATGATCCTTGGGATGTAACCCACCGGAATCAGACTACGGCGGAACAAAAAAAGAACTATCCAGCCATACACCGGGGATGGGCAGCCAATGAATCGGTGATGGATGGATGGGCTAACGAAATAGATAACCCTTATGTTGAGGTAAAACCTTTTACATGGTGGCGGTCATACCGCATGGGTGGCAGGTCTATTTTATGGGGAAGACAAAGCTATCGGTTTAGCGAGATGGATTTTGAAGCAAATGCCAAAGAAGGTATTGGCATTGACTGGCCGGTGCGCTACGCTGATATTGCGCCTTGGTATGACTATGTAGAAAAGCACGCCGGCATAAGCGGTTCCCTCGAAAGGCTTCCTCAATTGCCTGATGGACAGTTTTTACCCCCCATGGAATTAAACTGTGTAGAAAAAGATGCGGCTGAACGCATTAAAAAAGCTTTTGAAGGGAAAAGGCACTTGTTCATTGGTCGGGTGGCCAATCTTACGGCACCCATTAAAGGACGTACACAATGTCAATACCGGAACCGCTGCTGGGAAGGTTGTCCATTTGGAGGCTACTTCAGCAGTCAGTCTTCTACCCTGCCCGTAGCCATGAAAACCGGTAACCTGACCATCCGCCCTTGGTCAATTGTAACCGAAGTGGTTTATGATAAGGATACCAAAAAAGCAACCGGGGTAAAAATACTCGATGCCGAAACGAGTGAGCCGCTTGAATATAAAAGCAAAATTGTGTTTCTGTGCGCCTCCGCACTCAACAGCGCCTGGATCTTGATGAACAGCGCCACAGATGTATGGCAGGACGGACTTGGGAGTAGCAGCGGGCAGCTTGGCCGCAATGTGATGGATCATCATTATAATGTAGGTGCCTTTGGTAAAATACCCGGTTTTGAAGATAAATATGTTTATGGGCGTCGGGCCAACGGTTTTTACATCCCCCGTTTCACCAATCTCATTGGCGACAAACGCGAATACCTGCGGGGATTTGGATATCAGGGAGGTGCAAGCAGGGAAGGTTGGGGACGCGAAATAGCTGAATTGCAGATTGGGGGTGGTTATAAAGATGCTCTTACCAAACCTGGTTTCTGGAATATGGGGATGACAGCTTTTGGGGAAATATTGCCAGATGAGCGCAATCGTATTTACCTGCATGCTACACAGAAAGACAAATGGGGACTTCCTGTTTTGGCAATGGATGCTGAATTGCAGGATAATGAAATAAAAATGCGCAAGGATATGCAGGCCGAAGCCGTTCGCCTACTGGAAGTTTCCGGGGCTGAAAATATTAGCAGTTGGGACAATGGTCATGCCATGGGGCATGGCGTTCACGAAATGGGTACGGCAAGAATGGGCAAAGACGCCAAAACATCGGTTTTAAATAAATGGAATCAATTGTGGGATGCTCCCAATGTTTTTATGACCGATGGTGCCTTTATGACCTCATCAGGATGTCAAAATCCTTCACTAGGGTATATGGCTTTTACAGCAAGAGCTGCAGATTATGCAGTGGATCAATTAAAAAAAATGAATATTTAAAGCGTTAATAACAATTATATGAACAGAAGAGAAGCGGTACAAAGTGTAGCCATACTTTTAGGTGGATCTATTATTGGTGGCAATATATTTATGCAGACAGGTTGTAAGCCAGCTACCCCCTCGATTGCTAAACTTTTTGAACCTGATATGCAAAGCTACCTCGGCGAAATTGCTGAAACAATACTACCTGCTACTGCTACTCCGGGAGCAAAAGCAGCCGGTGTAGGTGAGTTTGTACCAGTAATGGTACGCGATTGCTATACGCCAGAACAACAACAGGTATTTTTGGAAGGACTTACCAGCATTAATAGATTAAGCAAGGATAAATTCAAGGCTACATTCGAAAAGTGTACTAAAGAGCAGAAAACCGAATTGCTCGTGTCGCTCGACGAGGAACAAAAAGAATACCAAAAAACAAAGAATTCAGAAGCCCCTTCCCATTACTTTAGAATGATGAAGGAATTGACCTTGTTGGGATTCTTCACCTCAAAGGAAGGCGCCACCAATGCATTGCGCTATGTGGCAGTACCTGGCCGATATGATGGCTGTGTAGATTATAAAAAAGGAGACCGTGCATGGGCAACTTGATAGCTGTTTTTAAGTAGTAAGGAGGAGTAAATAGGTTTTATCCAAAAAATAATTACACGATCCCTGTCCATTTTGCTACTATAATGGCAATACCTAATATTCCGCCTATCAACGCAGGAATCCACCAACGATCTTTTTCTACAGGTGCCTCGGGCTTTACCTGCATCTGCAAAAAAGTCTGCATATCTATGGTATTGGTCTGATTATCCCCAACCAGCATTTCATGAGATTTCCCGGCTTTAATTATTCGGCTGGCCTGTTGAGGCTTGAGGTAAGAAAGCAAAAAAGGGTCTGGTTTAAATGCGATGCCTGTATTTTCCTGGCCTATGGTATATACTCCTAAACCAGGCCAGTTAGCTTCCCCATTCGTTTGAAGTTGTTGCTTTAACTGACCTATAAAATCATGCAATTTTTCAAAACAATCTTCTTCGGTTTCATTTTGACTTCGGCTTAAAAAACCTATAAGGGGTTGAATAGAAAAATCTGGTGTTTCAGTTTGCTCCTGCCACTGAATAATCATTTGAGGCGGGGTAAGCAGCTGATCCCTGCTATGAAATTCAGCGGGTATATTTTTAAGCCGGAGTGTTCCCCACCCGGGTAGGGAAACGGCTTCATGATCTATTAAATATTGCTGCAACAGGTAAAACATATTGGAAAGGTACTAAATGAAAGGATTAAAAACGCAGAATGGCACCACCCAACGCCTGAAATCCTAAGACCTTATATTGATTCCACCGCTCATATTGGCTATTGAATACATTATTGAATTGCAACCAAAGCTTAACTTTAGGAAGCACATCAAATTCGGCACCAAGGTTTAAATCAAACCCTGCATTCCCTGTTTGTGTTTTCCTATCAGGAGATTGAAACCAGGTGGGTAAAAAAGCATAGGCGTCACCCTTAATCGTCAACTTATCGGCAATTTGCAAACGAGCCGCAGAGGTGTATTCAAAAGGCAACATACCATAAGCTTTGTCAGCATTTTTCAATCCATTGAAAGTTTGCAAGGTGGCCTGATTGCTCCACGAAAATTTGCTGCCGCTTTGCAATACAAATTCTGCAGAAACCCCCACAATATTTACAGCCGGTTCCCATATGAGGTTGAATGTTTTACCATCTCCTTCGCTGTTGATTAATAGCGGCACATCCAACCTACGTTGGTAGTTACCCTTTATACGAAAAGAAAACCGGGCATCTACCACCGCTTTCAGTGCTGCGAAAACTTCAGTATTCCGGGAATGGGTCAATGCACCTGGTTGCTCTATCCATGGATTAAAACCAGCAAGATTTTGCCAGGTATTATAAATATAGCTTCCCTTTATACCACCTTGAAGCACAAAATCTTTCTCTTTGAGATAGGTTTCAAAACTTATGTCCGGGAGCAAAGCAAAGGTATTATTGTTCCAGGAAGGCACCAGCGATGCGTTCACAAAAATGGTTTCCTTCAACCGGAAGCGGGCTCCTGCTTTTACCAAAGTCACATTATTATTGTAGGCCGTATCGGGAATTTTCACCCGGCTTACCAACCCAGAAACACCCACCATGACTGTAATATCATCCGTAAGCTGCTTTTCCAGTGGCAAATCGTACCGGAATGATGTTTCGTTTCCCTCGTTGTTGTCCGAAAAAAGGTTGGCATCAAATCCTGCTTTATAATACAAACCCAATTGGTTAGCCTGCTGATTGCCAAGAGTAGCACCAGCATGAATATTGGTATAATTCAATTTCAAGCTATCCAGATCCACTTTCATAGAATCGGGACGAAATCCATACCGATAGTAATTGTCTCCTTGTACTCCCCCTCTAACTTCAAGACTGTGATTTTCATTGAGTTGAAAAACGTTATTGGTCTTTATTCCATATTGGGCAAACTCCTGTGCCGTCAACTTTCCTTTTGACCGCATAAAGTTCGCTTCCAAATAGCCATTGGATGTAACCCCATTTCCATAATTGACTGCTCCCCTTAAATAAGGAGTGGCAAAATTTCCGTAACCTGCTTTCAGGTATCCCTTGTCTTCTGTATGTGTGGCAGTATCATTATAAGCCAGTGGTTTCAATGGTGCCGGGCTAAAGTTAAAGCTGAGTTTCTCCACTGGTAACTGATAACTTAAAGCGGGTCGCTTACCCATATTTACTACCGGGCTTGCGCTAAAATTAAGTTTGGAAGGGGGAATCAGCGACGGTTTGAAGGAGGAAGTAATTTCAATGGTTTTATTCCCTGCGGTTTCCTGTGCTATCACCATACTTGTGGCAAAAGAAAAAAATAGGATCAGCAAATACTTCATGTTGGTATTTATTATTTCGTATGCTTTTATTAAAAATATTTTATGCCGGGCGGTCATAGTTAATCAGCCAAATAGCTTTTCTACCACCCTCTATTGACCAATTTTTGATTGTTCACTTTCTTCCTTTTCTACCTTGGCCAATTTGGTGGACGCTTCATTTTTCAAAGCTGGGATAGAAGCATTCTCTGCTACACTTTTATAAGTTGACTTGGCATTGAAATAATCCTTTTGCTTATAAAAAATATCTCCTAGCAGCAGGTAGCTTTTAGTTACCCACTCTGCATAACTGCCCGATTTCTTAATGAGATCAAAAGCTGCTTTTTCAGCTGACTCCAATTGACCTTGTGCATAAAGGCAAAAGGCAATACCATATCCGGCTTCTGCTCCATAAGCTGCTTTATTTAGCCCGGTTACCGTTTCATAGTATTTGATGGCTTCGGCATACTCACGAGCTTGTTGTGCATTTTTCCCCAATACAAGGCTTGCAAATATTTTATCGTCACTCCCTACTCCGGTTTCGGACATTAACTCTGTGGCATATATCTTGGCTTCGGCATAATCGCCACCATAATACTGGCAACGTACAAGGCCACGCATAGCTTCCAGCCGGTTCTCTTTGGTAGAGGCTACTTCTTTTAATTTCCGGAAATATTCGTAAGCCTTTTTGTAGTCTTTCTGTTCGAAATAAGTGTATCGGGCATTTTGTAAAAGTGCTCCTTCCACATATTTGTTGGGTGCCATGCCTATTACCTTGTCGTAAAGTCCTGCAGCTACAGCCATATTTTTCTTTTCCCGCTGCAAATCAGCAACATACCAGGTGGCAGGTAAAACATAACGTCCACCTGAAAATTTTTCGAGGTAATCGGTAAATCCTTTCAGCGCCTGATCTTTTTTGCCTTCACTCAATTGCAATTCTGCAGCAACATAAGTAAGCGAATCAGCCACATTGCCATCGAGCTTGCGTCCTGCATTATTCATAAACACAATAAAATCATTCGGTTTACCCTGCTCAATAAATATGCTTCTTACATTATCTATGGCTTCATCCGCCTCGGGACTTTCACCATATTTACTCAGGAGCGTATTGAAACTACGAAGTGCTTCCACACTATTATTGAGATTATAATAAGATAACCCCTGCTTTAAAAGTGCCTCAGGTTTTAAGGACTCCCCTGCTTTGCTATTGATGATTTTTGCAAGCCATGGCAAGGCATCGCGGTAATTTTCCTCTGATAAATAAGCTTTAGCAATTTCAAGATTTGCCACAGGTGCCAACACACTAGCAGGGTACTGTTTATCAATAGACTGTAGATAACTGATTTTTTGATCGGGTTTATTTTCCGCCCCGGCAATCAACCCAAGCTGATAAAGACCGTAGTCAGCAAAATTATTTTTCGTATCCACACTTTCTGAGTAGAGTGGCTTTGCTTTTGTAAAATTCTTAAGCATGAAATAGCTGTCTGCCAAACGCACCTTAGCATCCTGTTGTTGCAGCGGCGTTGAAAACTTTTGGGATATTAATGCCTCCCATTCCCGCTGTGCAGCACGGTAATCTTCGAGCATTAAATAGGTATAGGCCAAAGTGTATCTTGCATTTTGTGGGTTCGCCTCGCCAGCCACAATAGGACTACGTAAATAGTCCGTCATCAGTTGTGCAACATCTGAGTACCTGTTTTTTTCAAAAAGGATCTCTGCTTTCCAGAACTTTAACAGCGGCAATACCTCCCCGTTGTAAGGTGCTTTAATTCCCCGGTCAAGCAGTGTTTCTGCAGCATCATATCGCTTATCATTGATTTCTTCCTGTGCCCGGTTATATATAATCCTTGGAAAAATATTTTCGGTTGCGGCACTGCGCTTTTTCAGGCTTTCATATAGCACCAATGCTTCTTTATAATTACTGGTGTTGGTAAGCGCTGTTACCAATAAGTCCTGTGCTTCTCCATTGAATTTACTTGACGGAAATTCTGAAATAAAACGCTTTAACGTTGAGGTAGCTTCATCATTAAGGCCTAAATCAAGTGCTAGTTTACCCCAATGAAAAAGTGAATTTTCCCGAATAGATAAATTGCTGCTGTTGGAAGCACAAAATTGGAAAGCAGTTTTTGCATTGGCCTTTTCATTGGTTTTCAGATAAGCATCTCCCAGCAGATACATGGCATGCTGTGTCAGCGAATCTTGTCCGCTGCTGAGCGGTTTAAAACCTTCAATAGCTTTTGCGTAATCCTTTTTTTGATAATAGCAAAAGGCCAATTCATAAAGGTCGGACCGCTGAACTTTGTTTTTTGCATTCACAAACCGCTGCAAATAAGGTAAAGCCTTATCATACATCCCTTTTTCAAAATAAGCATGTCCGATCAACTGATTTAGTTCAGCTTCATAAACCTGATTGCCATTTTGCAGGGCTTTTTCTGCTAACTGAAGTCCTTTGTCTTTATTGCCAAGCGCATATTGGATACTGGCACTGTAATAAGGAGCAACCGGCTGATAGGTAGGATCTTCCCCGGCAATTTCAAAACCTGCCAAAGCATCTTTAAAACGACCTTCCTGATACGAAATCAATCCAAAATAATAATTGGCGGCAATATAATCGGGTGCTTCCGGTTCGCGTCTTACATTGTTCAATAAGGGCTTGGCTTCGATAAATTTTTTCTGGGTAAAAAGACTGTATCCGTATTGAAAATCAAGATGATATCGCTGGCTTTTGGTAAGGCTTTCTGGATTAGCGCTGGCAAAAGCCTCAGCAGCTTCAGGGTATTTTTCCTTCTTAAAAAAATAAGTACCAAGGTAAAAACCCATTTGCCCCTTGTAAACGGCACTATTGTTACCCGCCAAAAAGGCCTTTGCATTCCGTTCCGCTGCAATATTTCCCTGCATCAGTTCGCAGGCAGTCAGATAATAAGCTATTTCATCCCGCTGAATCTGCCGGTTGTCATCCGGTTGCAAAGCAATCAGCCGGTCCACTTCCTTAAATACCGGGTAACTAAGGGCATAATCTTCCCGGGAAAACCATTGTCTTGCTTCGTAGTAGGTTTGAAAAGGATCTTTTACTACAAAACTAGCCTGTCCATTGCTTTGCAATGACGAGAACATAGATCCCAATAAAAGGAAAGTAAAAAATAAAAAAGGTGTGAAAGCCCTTGAAGAGGAGCGTAACTGCATGTTATATTGATACATAAAGGCTTAAAATAAGCTAACAAATGAGTAGGAATCACGTGGATTAAACACAAATTAAAGGGATAAAATTCGGGAATACCCGCCTCCTTTCTGCACATATACACATGTTTTACCAAAGCTTAACAGTTGGACAAAGCCCTTGACAGGATGTTCAAACTTGGTAAAAGTGTAATAACTTCGCCTCATGTTACAGGCATTAAATAAACCTGCGCCATTTTCAGTGGAAGAAGTGGAAGACGATGTTCTGGTTGAAGAAGAAACCGGGCAGAGTCATGTTTTAGTTGTGTGGAATGATGAAGTAAATACTTTTGATTGGGTGATAGAAACCCTTGTAGAGGTTTGCGGCCACACTCCTGAACAGGCTGAACAATGCGCTATGTTGATTCATTTTAAAGGGAAATACGGTGTAAAGGATGGTGATTATGACATCCTCAAACCTATGTGCGAGGCCATTTGTGAACGGTTGATAAACGCCACAATAGAGGCAGTCGTTTCCTGATTAACCGACCTGATGGTACATTATGCAATATGGTCCCGTTTTTCTTACCCAAAAACTTTGGTTCCCACCACCCGAGGCTGCCGATGAGGATGGCTTATTGGCTGTTGGGGGCGATTTGAGCCCCGAAAGGTTGCTTATTGCCTACAGACAAGGTATTTTCCCCTGGTACGAAGGGCCTATTCCTTTGTGGTGGCATCCCAATCCGAGACTGGTGCTTTTCCCCGAAAAAATCAATATTTCTAAAACCATGAAACAGGTCATGCACCGCAAAATTTTCACATTTACACAAAACAAATGCTTCCGTGAAGTGATAGAATCTTGTGGCACCACGCCAAGAAAGGGGCAAGATGGTGGCACCTGGGTAACTGACAAGCTGGTAGATGCTTATGAAGCGCTCCATCATCGTGGGTATGTGCATAGCTTTGAAGCCTGGAAAGATGGGGAACTGGCCGGTGGACTTTACGGGATGCTGCTTGGAAAGGTTTTTTTTGGAGAAAGTATGTTTGCCCGTCAAAGCAATGCCAGTAAAGCTGCTTTTATCTGGGCTGTTCAATTGTTGAATAAACAGGGTATCGAACTAATTGATTGCCAGGTGGAAACTCCCCATCTAATGAGCCTCGGCGCAGAATTAATAACAAGAGTGGAATTTATGGAGATGTTGGATGCATGGATTGATCAGGAAAGTGGATCGACCGGGAAAAATAAAACTTCCGAATAGGAGGTATATATTATAAATATAGTTTTAAAAATAGCCAATAAAGCGAATTAAAAAAAGTGATCCGGCTTGGATTCGAACCAAGGACCTACTGCTTAGAAGGCAGTTGCTCTATCCAACTGAGCTACCGGATCTTTTACTTTGACCTGGCAAAGAAAAGCATTTTCAATTTTCCTGAACAGATTTGATTCTTTTCAGAACTTTAATCTGTTTCCTGAATAAGAATTTGGTACATTTTAATAAATCTGTACAGGAACTAAAAGACCCCCCGAAACCGGGAGGTCCTTTATTTAAAGCTGGTGCCCCAGACGGGAATCGAACCCGTACTCGCGTTGCGGCGAACAGGATTTTAAGTCCTGCGTGTCTACCAGTTCCACCACCAGGGCTTCTCCTGTAAAGTTAAAGACAAAAAAAATCCCGATACCGGAAAGCACCGAACTCGGGATGAATTTTTGAGCGAAAGACGAGATTCGAACCCGCGACCCTCACCTTGGCAAGGTGATGCTCTACCAGCTGAGCTACTTTCGCATTTGCCTAAAAACAAATTTTAAGAGCTGTTTACCAACCCCTCTTTTTCAATTGGGAGTGCAAAAATAAGGGTCGATTCAATACCACCCAAATTTTTAAAATTATTTATACGATGGAGCATATTGGGTACTCTCAGGAACTTCCACTCTTGGTTTTGCCTGAAAACGGGTTTGGTTGTAAAGATTACAACTGCAACCACCTACAAAGGCCAATAATGCAAATAATTGCATATAAAATAAAAATCTGGAAGAGGTTACCCAGTTCCGTCCAAATTCTTTATCATGTTTTTCTGGTTCCAACGATTGTGCCATATTTTTTCTTTTCGAGATTGCAAAAATAAGGAACTACAATAGTTTTTAAATCATAGTTTTTCACTTTTCCACCGGATTAGTCATTTATGCACTTAATTTTATCCGATATGACCAATCGTTTGCTCACTTGGAAATCATTTTTTTTCATAACGGCGCTCCTGATTATCGGGGCTACTTTGTATTATACCAACTATCTGGCAAAAAAAATTGAGACAGAAGAGAGGCAACGCGTTTCAGAATGGATTGCTGCCACTCAGGCACTTTTAGTCACCACCGAACCTCAATCCATTGCTTTGGCCAATATGGTCATCCACCAAAATGAAGATATGCCTCTTATAGCTACCGATACTGCGGGTAATATAGTGGACTATCATAACCTTGATACAGTGGGTATGGCTGGAAATCCTGCATTTTTATCTAATAAACTTTTGCAGATACAAGATGAAAACCCTCCCATCGAATGGGAATTGACCTCAGATCCACCTACCAAATACCTTGTTTATTATGGCAATACCGAATTACAAAAAGAAGTACGCTATTACCCGTTGGTGCAGTTATTACTTGTAAGCCTTTTTATTATCCTTTTAATTGCGCTGATCTCTACCCAAAACCGCAGTACCCAAAATCAGGTTTGGGCCGGCATGGCTAAAGAAACAGCACATCAAATGGGAACCCCGTTAACAAGTCTTCAAGGCTGGATTGAGGTTTTGCGAGGAGAAGCCATTGAAGAAGAAACCGTATCAGAAATCGAAAAAGACGTGGATCGCCTGAAACTTGTTTCGGACCGGTTTAGTAAAATTGGCAGCTCTCCCAAGCTGGAAGAATGGGATCTGAGCAGTTTGGTGGATAAAATGGTGGATTACATGAAACGCCGGGCATCAGGCAAGGTAAAGTTCCAAATTATAAGCCCGGATGCTTCAATACGCATTGCTATTTCTCCTACCCTGCTCGACTGGGTGCTCGAAAATCTGATAAAGAATGCATTGGATGCCATGGAAGGCTCAGGAAACATTACCGTTACGCTAAAAGATTTATTGACCTCTGTGGTGGTGGATGTGGCAGATACCGGTAAAGGAATGACCGCTGCGCAGCAATCTGAGGTATTTAAACCAGGATATAGCACAAAGAAAAGAGGTTGGGGTCTAGGGCTCACGCTTAGCAAAAGAATTGTAGAGCAATACCACAAAGGACAATTATTTGTAAAGGCAACCGAACCTGGTAAAGGCACTACTTTCCGGATTATATTACCGCGATGAGGAAATGCAAAAAGATTTTTGGGCACAATGTATTGAAACGCGATATTTGCACCCCGGTTCAAAAAAAAATGGAACGGAGTCAGCCCAGGTGTTGAAACTGGTAGACAAGCCACTTTGAGGTGGTGGTGCTCGTAAAGGGCGTGCTGGTTCGAATCCAGTCCTGGGCACAACATTAAAAAAGCGATCGGAATCCGGTCGCTTTTTTAAATTCCGGAATCACGCCGAAAATGGTATTTTAAGTGCTGAAAAATGGGTGCTAAAGAAAAACGACTCTTTCCGGGTTTTAAAAAAGTACATACTGCATAAAATGCTCATTTAAAAGGTTCCGCCTTATCTTGCCAGCCAATCATATATACCATGATGCAACGTTTTTTTTTAACGGCACTTATCACCAATGATGCAGCTGTCCTCGGGCTGTTACTATCTATCCTCGCTTTAATTTTTTATACGACTTCCAGCACCAAGTCTTTTTGGATAAAATTTTACAAAGCGGTTCCGTCGCTTCTTCTTTGCTATTTCATCCCTTCGTTATTTAATAGCCTTGGTATTATTGATGGAGAAGCAAGTCAATTGTACGCTGTTGTCAGCCGCTATATCTTACCCGTCAGCCTTGTGTTACTTACCCTCAGTATTGATTTCCCGGGATTGAAAAAACTGGGGCCTAAGGCTATTATCATGTTTTTGGCAGGAACGATCGGTATCGTTATTGGAGGTCCGTTGGCCATCCTGTTTTTTTCGTGGGTAGCCCCTGATGTAGTTGGTGGATCGGGACCCGATGCGGTTTGGAGAGGATTAACCACCATTGCCGGCAGCTGGATCGGTGGAGCCGCCAATCAGGCAGCTATGAAGGAAGTTTTTGGAGTGGGAGGAAAGGTATTTAGCGCTATGATAACCGTTGATGTTATTGTAGCCAATATATGGATGGCGTTTTTGCTTTATGGTGCCGGCAATGCTGCAAAAGTGGATAAAATGCTGAAAGCAGACGCAAGTGCTATTGAAACCCTAAAACAAAGAATGGAAGCATTCCAGCTTAAAAATGCAAAAATCCCCTCCACCTCCGACCTGATGATGATTTGTGGAGTGGGTTTTGGAGTAATGGGTCTCAGCCATTTCCTGGCCGACATAATTGCACCTTTTATTGCCGAAAAGGCCCCATATCTTGAACAATTTAGTCTTACATCGGTATTCTTTTGGATAGTTGTTCTAGCTACCACCTTCGGGATGCTACTAGCACTTACACCGGTAAGAAATCTGGAAGGAGTTGGTGCCAGTAAGGTTGGATCAGTGCTTTTGTATGTTTTGGTGGCCACAGTAGGTATGAAAATGAACGTGCTGGCTATTGGTGAGAATCCGGGTCTTTTCCTTGTTGGATTGGTATGGATGCTCATTCATGTAGCCATTATGATAGGTGTGGCAAAGCTTATCCGTGCCCCTTTCTTTTTTGTAGCAGTAGGCAGTCAGGCAAATGTAGGAGGGGCTGCAAGTGCCCCGATTGTAGCTAGTGCTTTCTCTCCTGCTTTGGCCCCGGTAGGTGTTTTGTTGGCGGTACTTGGGTACGCTTTGGGTACCTATGGAGCCTATATTTGCGGACTTATGATGCAGGCAGTAGCGCCTTAACGCTTTGAATTGAGGCTTAGACCCTACATTTGTAAAAGATTCTGTCATATAAACCAATAGTGGTATGTCTTCTTTTTCCGAAAAATTGTCAGATTCCAGGCTTGTAAAGGGTTCGGTTTATGCATTGGTGGGTATGGCCACATGGCCAGGTCTGAACATGGTAAACAAAACTGAGATTTCGGGGATGGAGCATTTACAAAATCTTCCGAACCAAAATGTTCTGTTTGTTAGCAATCATCAGACCTACTTTGCGGACGTAATTACTTTTATACATATTTTTTGTGCCAATGCCTGGCACCGTAAAAACCGGCTAGGATTGCCCTTTTACCTGCTATGGCCTTTTACCAGGGTAAAATTTGTGGCTGCCGAAGAAACCATGAAGAGTAACATTCTCAGTCGAATTTTTGCTTTAGCAGGAGCCATTACTATTAAAAGAACCTGGCGTGCCCAAGGACAAGATGTGAACCGGCAACGGGATGATAAGGACACCGGAAAAATTCATGACGCCCTTAAAAAAAACTGGGTCATCACTTTTCCTCAAGGCACCACCAAACCATTTGCCCCTGGCCGCAAGGGTACCGCACATATTATTAAAGAACATCAACCCATTGTTATACCGGTAGTAATAAATGGATTTTGGCGGGCATTTAGCAAAAAAGGATTGTCCTTTAAAAAGAAGGGTAGCACCTTGACGGTACGCATTAAGGAACCACTTGTAATAGATTATGATGCTTCGGCAGAAACCATACTTGAGCAGGTGATGGATGCCATTGAACAAAGCAAACGCTTCATGATGAAAGGTAAGCATCATTTAATGAACGCGTTAGACAAATAGTATTTTTAAACAAACACACATTCCACTATTTTCAAAACTTTCTTCCTCCAACACAGTCAACCATGACCATTACTTCGATTGATGTCTACCGACTTTCCATCCCCATGGTGCCTTTTACCATCTCAAACGGCACCATGCATTTTGCCCAAAACATTTTTATACGTGTACATACAAGCGAAGGGATTACCGGAGTAGGAGAATGCTCTGCCTTCCCAATGATCGCAGGAGAAACGCAAGACACCTGTTTTGTGCTGGCACGTGATTTTGCCAAAATATGGAAAGGAAAAGATCCCCGTGAAATAGATAATCGACTGCGCGAACTGGATATATTTATTGTAGGCAACCGTACTATAAAAAGTGCCTTTGATATGGCATTATTTGATATAGCCGCCAAAATCAGGGAGGTTCCTTTGTACACCTTTTTAGGTGGCAGCTATTTTGAGCCGGAAAGCGATATTACAGTGGGAATAGATACTGCCGAAAAAATGGCGCATCGGGCTAAGGAGTTGATAAACCATAGAAGCATACGCTTTTTAAAAGTAAAAGTGGGCAAAGATCCCGAAGAAGATATCAAACGAATTTATAAAATACGAGAAGCCATTGGGAACGATATAAAAATAAGACTAGATGCCAATCAGGGTTGGGATTATGAGGCTGCGGTTATGGTAACCACATCGCTGGAAGACCTCAATATTGAGTTTTGCGAGCAGCCCATGCACAAAAGGCTTGATGAAAAAATGCCCTCCCTTCGCCGCATCAGTAAAATCCCCATTATGGCTGACGAAAGTGTGTTTGACCATTACGATGCCATTCGGCTAACAAAAAACAAAAGTTTCGATTACATCAATATCAAACTTTCTAAAGCCGGAGGAATTATGGAGGCTTTAAGAATACATGACGTATGTCAGGAGGCTGAAATATTTAATATGATTGGTGGTATGCTCGAAAGTCGTTTGGGACTATCAGCCAAGGTTCATTTTGCTCTGGCTTGCCCCAATGTTCGTTTTTACGATCTTGACACTTGCTTATTAGGTCATAAGGAAGACCCCGTGACAGGCGGTGTAAAGTTTCAGGGAATGAAATTGATTCCCCCTACCACCCCCGGTATTGGAGCGGATATAGATGATGCCTGGCTGAAAAAAATGGAAAGTTTTACTGTTTAAAAAACCTGAATTTTCAATCTGCTCGATACCATCTGTTAACCCAAATTTACAGAAAAAGCAATCTTGTTTGTGTTACTTTTGCGCCCTATGGGTATTAAAAAAGTAGCAGACAGCTTAAACAGAATGACAGAATTGGTGTTGCCTAACGATACCAATACTTTTGGTAATCTAATGGGTGGCCGTTTGATGTATTGGATGGACATTGCTTCAGCCTATTGCGCCTCTAAGCATTGTAATTCTGCAGTAGTAACTGCCTCTGTAGATAATATTTCTTTCAAAACGCCCATTAAGCTTGGCCATTATGTTCATATCGAGGGACGCATAACCCGTGCCTTCAATACCAGTATGGAAATCCATCTACGGGTTTGGGGCGAAGACACCCATAATCAGATTTGCTACGAAAGCAACGAGGCCTATTTTACCTTTGTGGCCCTTGATGTAAATGACAATCCCCATGCTGTACCGCAGGTAGTACCTGAAACTCCCGAAGAAAAAACCATGTATGACGGGGCCCTCCGCAGACGTCAACTAAGGCTCATATTAGGAGGTAAAATGAAACCTGATGAAGCTACTGAACTAAAAGCCTTGTTTGTTCAGCCCTGAGCTAACAACTTTTCCGGAATTTTCCAGGAAAAAGCTTATCCATTCTATTCCAATATTCAGATTCGCCTTCTCAAAAACGAAATTAATAGCTATGCAATGCATGTAAATTAAAAAAAAGTACATGTTTATGCTTGCATCCTTCAAACTATCGTATTAGTTTAGAGGTATCTTTTAATCGGGCCATAGGAAATAAAAGTCTGAAAATAATCTTTGACCTCATCGCTGAGGGTTTCAAATGGCCGAATACGTCACCTCTAAAAATTAAGGAATATGAAAAAACTATTCCCGGTTGTCGCACTGATTGTTCTTGCAGCATGTTCCAAACAAATTGAAAACCAAATGCCGGCAGACACCCTCCCATCGGGTGACATATTAAGTCGCGATGCACTTGATGCCAGCATAAAAAAACAAGTCCTGGAAAAAGGAAAATTTGATTGGAATAAAGCCAGCAACCTCGAAGTATGGAGTGCATTACAACAAAGCGATAAAGCACTTGCCGTTGGTTTCCAACCTTCAGGTTATAGCGGCGATTTATCCCTCACCATTCAGGATATAGACATCAATAATACGGAATGGAAAAATGCCGGAGAACAGGTAATGGAAATGGTTTTTTTATCGGAAAAGAAAAGCCGACCAAGTCTCAACCGATCGGAAATAATAGCCTATAAAGAAAATACACTCCCTGTATTGTATTTGCTGGTAAGCCAAAAAGAGACTATTGATATACTGCGTCAATCTGGCATGGTAAGGTACACAGACCCAATGGGCTACCATCCGGAAAACACAGGACTTTTTGGTACAACAGAAACCATTGCCTCCATGAGCAGTAGTGGCTGCGGAAGTAATGTTGCAGAGCCCGGTTTATCGTCACCGGCTGATTTTACAAACATAACTCCCGGCGCTAAACAAAGCTGGAATTACGGATTTCATAATATACCGCAAGCATGGGCAAGCAGCACAGGAACAGGCCGTAAAGTAATGGTCATCGATACCGGCTTAAGCCCCAATCAGAGTCTATTCGGCAGTCTGCTTAATTCAGGTTTTTCAAGCGGAAGAACGGTTGAGCGCCGGGTAACGCTCCGGAAATCGGGTTTTCTTGGCTTTGGCTATGGCTCTGTAGAGCGTAGCACTGATGATGAATGTGGTCATGGTACCAGTATGGCAGGCGCCGCTTTGAGTCCCCGCAACAGCAGCGGAGGAATGGTTGGAGTTGCTTATAATGCCAATCTTGTTTCAGTGAGAGCCTCAGCTGATGTGTTGATTAATGAAAGCAGGGAAAACAAAGGAGTAGCCGATGCGCTGGTATTGGCCGGCAACCGAAGTGATGTGCAAATAGTAAGTATGAGTATCGGGAACATTACCAGTAATAACAATTTACGCGATGCGGTAAACTATGCTTACAACAGGGGGAAACTGATTTTTGCCGCAGCGGGTAGTTCGTTTGGGTGGAGTGCGGGATGGTTTGGTGTTGTTTTTCCTGCCAATATGAGCAATGTGAGGGCTGTTACCGGCATACAGGACGATGGCAGCCGCTGCAATGCCTGTCATCAGGGCAACGAGGTAGATTTTGTGGTTGTTATGGAAAAAGACAGCAATGGCAGAACACCGCTCAGTACAGCCCAAAGTGGTACTGCACCAAGTACTGTTGGGGGTTCCTCAGTTGCAACGGCAACCACTTCTGCCATTGCAGCGCTTGTTTGGTCGGCTAATCCGGGATTATCCAGAGAGCAGGTGGTCAGCAAAATGATTACCTCCTCCAGCAACTATCCGGGCCGCAGCAGCAATTTTGGCTGGGGACTGGTAAATGCGAATACGGCTGTACAATAAAATCGGTAAAATATCCGGATGATAAAAAGAGGTGGTATTTCAAGGGAAATACCACCTCTTTTTTATGTTAGTCTTTTAAAGATTTCTAACAGTATAAAAATTCAAAGCTCCTTTTAAAGCCTCCTCAGGCAATACTTTCAATTGCACCACCTCTGATTTCACTTATCATAAATGAGGATGTTACACAATTGGGGTAACTAAGAAACAGGAGTTTTTGGTGATATCTTATTTGTTATTATTTCCAATAACATACCCCCAATAGAAGCCGCTTCTTTATAATTGCCTCTAAAAAGCGAGTCTTTTTTTAAGCTCACTGTCAATAATGGTAAAAACACCATCAGGTTGATATTTTCGCCATTCCTCCATTTCGCGTAGTTCAATAAAGTATTGCAGTTTTATTTTCCTGAAATCATGTTGGGTGCTTTCGGGCATGTTCAGGCATACAATCCAGCCGTTTTCATCACTTACATTTTCATACCATTCTTCATAGTAATCACTTTCACTATTATGAAAATTCAATACATTCTCAGCAATCAATATAAATTTACAAATACCCATATCCATGAAAGGATCGATAACCTCTCTCCGGAAGAGCATGATATCATTTTCAATGGCATCGTTCCATTCACCGATCAACTCAATAATCACATACTTTTTGCGATAATCTGCATAGAGTACCTTCAGGTAAAGCGTTTTACTCCCCATATTATCCCAACTAGGATGTATAAAATAATTGTAAATGGTGGTAGTATATTCAAACTGATCGTGGTCGATACCATAAAAAGGACTCTTTGGATCCTCTTCCGACAGATATAAATCCCTCCACCTATAAAATGGTTCTAACTCCTGCATAATTACAAATCTCTCTTCTTGATGAAAATATAAAACTTCGATTTTCTAAAAAAATAAAAGCATACTGCAAATTTACAGTATGCTTTTGCCCTTTTCAAAAATCAACTTGTTACTATTGTAGTAAAACTTTTATTGTTTGTACTTCTTTCTGACCTGCCTGCATAATTCTCAACAAATAAAGTCCTTTCGCAAAACTGGCTGTTTTTAAAGTTACTCTTTGTGCCTCTCCGGAAAGATTTACCTGTGTTTGTAGTTTCGGTGAACCTGCAATATCCAATAAATCAAGCGCATACTTTCCGGTCTGACCCGATTTAAAATGAACGATCATTTCCCCACTTCTTACTGGATTTGGAAAAACATCGGCCATGAATTTTATTTTATCATCTCCGGGGCCTGCAAGATTATTGGCTTTAGAAAATAATAAATAAGCACTTGCCAGGTCACTTGTATTAAACCATCCTTCAGACTCTTCTATAGTAGCTTCTAGTGTTTTTATATCCTTAATGATGGCATACTTTCCAAAAACCGCCGCTGAGGAAAGCAACAAACGGCCATCCTCAAGAACTGCCGCACCATTTAAGGTAAACTCCACTGGCAATCCGGACACCTTGCCTAGGTAGGTGGCCTTCCGAGTATTTGGATCAATTTTAAAAGCCTGCTGATACATAGAAAAAAGATATAACTGACCATCCGTTCCGGCCACCATATCACCTCCCCAGCTTGTGCAACTTGCCTTTACATCCATTGTTTCGTTTGCCGGATCATTGATTAGCGCTCCCAATTGCTCCATAGCTGGTTTTCCAAGCCTTGTAGCTACACGAAAAAAATGATCCCCATTATTACTGAGGCCATAAACATAACCATCGGCACCATAAGTCATCCTTGTAATAACCGCACCCTGATTGCTCGAATTTAAAATAGGTTGATTGTCTGCCTTCCCTTTGGCTGTGTACACATTGCCTAAACCCTGTAAATGGTTTGACCCAAGATCTAAAGTATGCATTTCGCCCCCAAACATGGTGCTGAAATAAATGCGGTTGTGCAGGGGATCGAAAGCAGTGGCTGCTACGCCGTTGTGCATAGGCAAAGTGGCAGTAGTGGTGGCTGCATCAGAATTTGCAACCTTATCAGCTCCGGGAAAAGACTTGTTGCTTAACAGGTTCTGATATACTACCTGAGACTTCTGC
Organism: Chitinophagales bacterium; assembly: GCA_038209595.1. Taxonomy (GTDB): domain Bacteria; phylum Bacteroidota; class Bacteroidia; order Chitinophagales; family Chitinophagaceae; genus Phnomibacter. Next base: position 18,351 of record JBBQXO010000024.1, on the reverse strand, counting down.
AATTGAACTTTTTGCAAAACACCCCAGGAAATACCCCCTTGTTTGAAATCTGAAATGACATATACATCCTGCGCCTGTATGGCAGAAAAAGCACTGGTAATACCAAAAAGTAAAAGAATGGGTTTCATACGTTTCTGTTTTAGACCGAAAAGTTACAAACCTTTCTTAAAAAAAAGAAACAATTTTTAAAATTACTGAATAGCTTCTACTGCTTTTTTTACACTGCCATGCGCCAAAAGGAGATCTTTTGCTTTTTTATAGGAAGATTCATCGAGTTTTTCCATCAGCATTTTTACGCCACGGTCGAGTAATTTTTCATTGCTTAATTGCATATTAACCATTTTATTATCCTCTACCCTACCCAATTGTATCATAACACTGGTGCTGATCATATTTAGGACAAGCTTTTGAGCAGTACCGCTTTTCATACGGGTACTGCCTGTTACAAACTCAGGACCAACCACCACTTCTATAGGAAAATCGGCCTCAGCACTCACCGGTGCTCCGGGGTTACAGGTAATACTTCCCGTTATAATACCTCTTTGCCGGCACTCATTCAGCGCCCCAATAACGTAAGGTGTGGTGCCACTTGCAGCTATACCTACCACTACGTCAGCCGGTGAAACCCGGTGCTTTTCCAGATCCTTCCAACCGTCATCTGTACTGTCTTCAGCAAATTCAACTGCTTTAAACATGGCATCTTCACCGCCGGCAATCAATCCTACTACCAGTCCATGTGGCACACCATAAGTGGGCGGACACTCACTTGAATCCACTACACCTAAACGTCCACTGGTACCTGCGCCTATATAAAAAAGCCGGCCACCACTTAACATTTTATCGGTAATTGCCTCCACAAGCTTTTCAATTTGTGGCAAAACCCTTTCCACTGCAAGTGGGACCAATTTGTCTTCGGAATTGATATTGTTCAGCAAATCATGAATACTCATTTCTTCAAGATGCCTGTATCGGGATGGCTGCTCAGTTACTCTTTCAAAATGCTGCATAAATAGAAGAACCTGCTCTTAATTTTGGCTTATTTCAGCAAGTTACAGCGTAAAAATAATATAATCCTGCAAAAAACCGCAAATTATTTTTGTTGATGATAATGAACAAGCCCATCGATGGGTGCTTGCAAAACAGTTCCCATTTGCAATTCAAAACCATTGCATAACTCCTGCAGTTTATCTTTAAAATACCAGGAAATACTTCCGGTAAAATGAATTGGTGAAAGCCAGGTTTCGGGGTACTTGTATAAATGTGTCATAAAAAAATCTGCCAACCCGTCTTCCAGAATATTTTCAACCATATAATGCCCCCGATTATCGCTCAAAAACCCAGTAAAACCGGCCAGATACCGGTTGGGCCAAGGCTGTTTGTATACATGATCCAGTATGGTAGCATAATCTGTTTGGTACTGCAACTTAAATTTGTGTAGCAGATCTTCATCAAAAGTCTGATAAATAAAATGCTGGATAACCTTTTTTCCCAGATAGGCGCCGCTACCCTCATCGCCCAAAATAAAACCGGGAGCCGGATTGTTGCGGGTAATCTTTTTTCCATTATATACACAACTATTGCTGCCGGTGCCTAAAATACAAACAACCCCTTTTTTATCACCACAAAGCGCTCTTGCAGCACCGGTCATATCGCTTTCAACCTGTATGTGGGCTTTTCCGGGAAACGCCGTCCGGATCCCTTTTTTTACCAAATCCTGCATTTCTTTTTTAGAGCAACCAGTTCCGTAAAAAAATATGCCGGTTAATTCCTTGTTCTTTAATTGAGGAAGCAATTCGGTTTCAATTACTTCTGCTATCTGATCGGGTGTAAAATAATATGGACTTAATCCTTGTGTCTGAAAATGCCAGACTTTGCGGGCACCTATGAGTGCCCATGCGGTTTTAGTGGCGCCACTATCTGCAATAAGAAGCATAATTGATTGGTTTTTTACGATTTATTGTAAAACAATATTAAGAACTTTCGGGTAAAACAGATTTAAAACAAAATGATGAGTCCTCCTGTTTGAAAAGTAAGAATCCTGAACTTCTACATCATTGCAATGCCTGCAGGTTCACGTACCTTCACGGCCAATCAAAGACTGAAAAAATTTAGATTAAAAACATTTATGAAGAAAATACAAGCATGGCTTCCGTTGTTGCTGAGTGTGGTAATGATTTTGGGAATGTTTACGGGATACCAGCTTTATAGGGAGATAGGCGGTCAGAATCAGGCAAGTAATGGCGGTCCTCTTGGATTTCTGAAAACCTCACGGGGCAATAGTTTACAACAGGTATTGGATCTTATAGAATTAAAATATGTTGATACCATTGAAACCGGAAAACTGGAAATATCAGGGATTGAAGCCTTGATCGCCAACCTTGACCCCCACTCACAATACATACCTGCAAAAAAAATGGCTGATGTAACGGCAGATCTTTCCGGAAACTTCAGTGGTATCGGGGTGGAATACCAATTAATAGAAGACACAGTAATTGTGGTAGCTGTAATTGATAAAGGCCCGGCCGATCTTGCAGGTTTGCAGGAGGGCGATGCTTTAATTTCTGTAGACGATAGCACCATTGCAGGAGTTAAAATCACTCCTACTCAACTGCGTTCACTTTTACGGGGTCAGGCCAACTCGCAGGTAGATTTGAAAGTTTGGAGAAACAAAAAGCTATTGGTAAAAACCGTTCAAAGAGGTAATATTCCACAACCCTCGGTAGATGCCTATTATATGATGGATACTGTAACCGGTTACATTAAGCTAAACCGTTTTGCTGAAACTACTTATTTCGAATTTATGGATGCAGCAACCGCGCTACAAAAAGCCGGGATGAAAAAAATGGTTCTTGACTTACGTGGTAATGGAGGCGGTTTGCTGGAAGAAGCCACCAACATTGCCGATGAATTACTGGAAGATGGAAGCACCATTGTATCGATGAGAGGCAAGGGGATCAAATCTCAAATTATCTATAGTACCAAACCGGGCATTTTTGAAAAAGGTGCACTCGCTGTATTGATTGATGAGCAAAGTGCCAGTGCCAGCGAAGTTCTTGCGGCAGCCCTTCAGGAAAATGACCGCGCTACCATAATTGGCCGCAGAAGTTTTGGAAAAGGACTTGTACAAGAACAGTATCCGCTTGCAAATCAGGGTGCGCTCCGGCTTACTGTGGCGCGCTATTACACTCCGCTTGGAAGAAGCATTCAAAAGCCTTACGATGAAAACAAAACAGCTTACCAGCATGAAGTGGTTGAAAGATATACCAATGGAAACAGCCTGCTGCAAACAGATACCATTGGTAAAAAAAGATTTACCACCCGCAAAGGCAAAAATCTTTATGAAGGAGGCGGAGTAACCCCCGATTATTCATTGCCAATAGATTCCATGCGGCTTACCGTTTCTTTGGTGGATATTTATAACAGTGGTAAATTACTTGAAGAAACCTATCGTATGTTCCATCGGGACAAAAATCAGGTAATTAAATTTAAAAATCCGGTAGACTTCTATAGAAATTATCGATTAAACCCTACCGATATTACCAAAATTGAACAACTTGGACGGGGAGACAGCCTTCCCGCCATAAAACTCTCAGCAGATGATAAAAAGCTCCTAGAAATAAGGGTCAAGGCATTAATTGCAAGATATTATTGGAGAAGTAATGCCTTTTTTCAGCTATTGAATATGAGTGATCCAACCGTGCAGTTTGCCCTCCGCTTAATTGATCAACCCCTCAAAAAAGCCGGATCATGAAAACGCTGAAGGCGATGCTTTTAAAATTTCTTGGACACACTGCCTATTTGCAACTAACAAGCAAGGCTTTTTTTATAGCCTTTAAAAACGGGTGGCTTAAAAACAACCCTGCTTATTACACGCACTATCTTGTAAAAGAAATGATTGCTCCGGGAAGCCAAATTATTGATATAGGAGCTAATCTAGGCTATTATTCTTGTCTTTTTGCAGAAAAAACCGGGGCAAACGGACATGTATATTCAGTGGAGCCCATTGATTTGTACAGGAATATTTTGAAAAAAAATACTGCCGTTTACCCTCAGGTAACTCTAATGCCTTATGCGCTCGGCAGTGAATCCGGCACCTTGAAAATGGGAAACCCATCCCCGGATAAGCACCGTCATGGGCTTATGCGTGTGCTTGGACCAGACGAGATTAAAGATGCCCAATACGAAGTAGAAGTGAAAAATCCGTTGGACCTTTTTGCCTCCTTACGAAGTATAGATTATATAAAATGTGATATAGAGGGCTATGAGGTGCCGGTAATTCCTGCGATGAAAACCTTACTGGAAAAACACAGACCTCTTGTGCAGGTAGAAACAGAAGGCGACAACAAAATTAAGCTGATGGAGTTATTCAAAGAATTACATTATCAAACTTATTTTGCAACCAACAATGGATTAGTGGCTTACACCCACCCTACCGAAACTTTGCCGGCCGATCTGATGGCCATTCCAAAGGAAAAGGTGGAGAACTATCGCCAATGGATTTCTAATGAAAGATAATACTCCCGGACATATCACCACTTTAACCATCGTTCGTTATCCGGGTTGGGGTATTCCGCTTGCCTTTTTAGCCATGGTGATTTTCAGGTTTTTTTTGTTTTTTAAAAAAGAGCTACTTTTCTGGCGACTCATGGGTTCTGGTAAAAATGGAACCTTCGATAAAGTTCCCGATTTGAAGCAATGGGCGATTTTAGGCGTTTACCCAAGTGAAAAAACTGCTTTTTCCTTAGAAAAAAATAACCACAAGGAGGTCTTACAGGCTTGTTACGGGCGTTTTATTGCCGGATGGATAGGTCTTTTCTGTAATACAAGCAAAACCTATCTTTTACAACCGCTTGAGTGCCATGGGCTTTGGAATGGTAAATCTGTTTTTGGTGAACTCCCAAAAAACACCCCTTATGAAGGGCCTATAGCCGTTATGACAAGGGCTACCATCCGTTTAAATAAACTCTCAAGGTTTTGGGAACATGTTCCGGCAGCGGCCATAGAAATGGCAAATGCACCAGGCTTCATAACTAGCTATGGGGTCGGCGAATGGCCATGGATTAAACAAGCAACGTTCAGTATCTGGGAAAGCAAGGCATTGATGCGTCAGTTTGCTTACCATAGCCCTCACCACAAAGAAATCATCAAAAAAACGCATCAGGAAAACTGGTACAGCGAAGAAATGTTTACCCGATTTGCAGTTTTAAAAACATGGACTCCCTTATAGCTAAACAGATACAATAAAAATAAATTGTAAAGCGCTTTTTGCTCCCCGTGCAACTTGTTACTTTTGCACCTATGACAATTAACGTGTGGTTGCCGAAATTGATCCTATGCTTTCTATTTTGCTTTACCGTAATGATAGGATTTTCACAACATAAAGGAATAAATGTTTCACAAATATCAAAGAATGGAGATATTCCCAGACCTAAACTTGTGGTCGGCTTAGTGGTAGATCAAATGCGGTGGGACTTCCTTTATCGTTATCAGGAACGTTATGGTGAAAACGGTTTTAAACGAATATTAAGAGAAGGTTTTGCCTGCGAAAATACTCAAATACCTTATGCCCAAACGGTTACCGCACCCGGTCACGCCAGTGTTTATACGGGTACCACTCCTGCCATTCATGGAATTATGGGTAACGAGTGGTACGACAAAAAGCTCAATAAAATGGTTTATTGCGTGGACGACGAAACCGTAAAACCTGTGGGGGATAATGCGAATGCCGATCCCATGTCGCCACGAAACTTGAAAGTAACCACGCTTGGAGATCAGATTAAACTTGCCTTTAATTACCGCTCCAAGGTAGTAGGGATTGCTATTAAGGACAGAGGATCTATATTACCAGCAGGGCATTCAGGCGATGCTTATTGGTATGATTCCAAAACCGGATCCTTTATAACAAGTACCCATTATTATGATCAGTTGCCGGGTTGGGTAAACACTTTTAATAAACGAAAAATCGTTGACAGCTTGTACAATCTCAATTGGAACACCCTTTACCCAATAGAAACCTATGTACAGAGCGATATAGATAATGTTGCCTATGAAGGGCGTTATGCACATGAAAAAGAACCCGTATTTCCGCATATTCTGAAAAATTTAATTGGGGTCAATTATGGTACTGTCAGTGCTACCCCACATGGCAATACCCTTACGCTGTCTTTTGCTAAAGCTGCAATTGAATCAGAACAACTCGGTCAGGATAATATACCTGATTTGCTTGCGGTCAGCCTTTCTTCACCCGACTATATCGGGCATCAGTTTGGCCCCAACAGCATTGAAATTGAAGACACTTACCTGCGTCTCGATCAGGAACTTGCTGCCTTTTTCGACTATCTCGATGCCAAAGTGGGTAAGGGACAATGGACCTTTTTTATTACAGCCGACCATGGGGTAGCTCATGTACCGGGCTTTTTGGCAAAACACAAAGTACCTGTAAGCACAATAAGTCTCAATCCGAAAACCATCAACGAATTGTTAAAAACAAAATATAAGATTCCAACTGCCATCATTGGGTCTTCCAATTACCATTTATACCTCAATCATGCTGCTATAGATTCTGTCGGAGCCGATGAAAAAATGGTTATGAAAACCATATTGGATGAGCTAAATAAGGATACTGCCGTTTGGATGGCTTTTGAGGCAAAGAAGCTTCTTGAAACCCCAATGCCTGCTGAAGTAAGGGAACGGTTTGCCAAAGGCATGAACCCTGAACTATCCGGTGATATTGTGGTGATACTAAAAAGTGGATATTTCAGTGGGGGCCGCACGGGAACGACACATGGCTCCTGGTATCCTTACGATGCACATATTCCGCTGGTCTTTATGGGATGGGGTATAAAGCAAGGTTATACATTCAAACCTACCTGGATGATTGATATTGCGCCTACCATTGCTGCGCTCTTGCATATCCAATCGCCTAGCGGTACATTGGGTAATCCCATTCCTGAAATCACAGATTTACGCTGATGTGCAAAAACAGATTTTGCCTTTAAACCGATATGTAGCACTTTCATACCTTCAAATGAATAAATGAAATGATACCAACCCGGGAAATTACGGCTTTGCTTACCCTGATAGACGATCCGGATGAGGAGGTTTATCAGACCGTACATGCCCGGCTTATGAGTTTTGGCACCCCGGTTATCCCCGAGTTAGAATCCCTTTGGGAAAATACTTATAACGAATCCGTGCAGGAACGGATTGAAATGGTAATTCATCGTATTCATTTCGGGGAATTGAAAAAAGAATTTGAGCTTTGGACCAAACAGGAAAGTTCGCTATTGCACGGTGCCATGCTGGTAGCCAAATATCAATACCCAGAAATTCAAAGCCTGAAGGCACTACAGGAAATTGAACGCATGCGACGCAACCTGTGGCTGGAGATGAATAATTTTATTACCCCGATTGAGCAGGTGAAAATTGTAGAGAGTATCTTGTATAATTATTACAAACTACAAGGGGGAGAGGTTAATCATAAACAGGTAGATGACTTTATGATTCATAAGGTTATTGAGCGAAAAAAAGGGAACACGCTTACTAATGGAATCCTTTATCTTATACTTGCTGAAATGCTGGATATTCCGGTTAAAGCTATCAAGGTTCCACGGCAATATATTCTTGGCTATTTTTCACATTCAGCGCTCTTTAATAAATCTTATGAGACCGGTGAGGCAAAGGATAAAATTAAATTCTTTGTTGATCCCAATGCCGGTATCGCTTTTTCACATAAAGATCTGGATCAGTATTTTTCGAGAATACATCAGGAGTCGAAAAATGATTATTTTAAACCGTTGGATAACAAAGCCATTATCCGGATGCTGCTCCAGGAATTATCCTCCTGTTTCCCGGGCCTGAAAAACAAATATAAAAAAGTAGATATTTCCGAATTAATTCAATTGATAGATACTCCAAAATTGGAATTACCTGATGCATTATAGTTATTTATACATATTGCAGCACAAAAAAACTATCGATAAATCGCAATATATTTTTCTCCATCGTTCTTTTGCGAAGCACGGTACATCCCGGCGCTGTTAAATATCATAGCTATATTCCCTGAAGCATCCATCCCAATCATTCCTCCCTCGCCGCCAATATTTACCAGTTTTCGCATCACCACTTCCTCCATGGCTTCTTGCAGGGTACAGCCTTTATATTCCATCAGGCAACTAACATCATACGCAGCTATCACCCTTATAAAAAGTTCGCCATGCCCGGTACTACTGATAGCACAAGTTTGGTTATTTGCATAACACCCGGAACCAATTACAGGGGTATCCCCTATCCTGTTGTATTGTTTATTGGTCATGCCACCCGTACTGGTAGCTGCGGCAATATTACCTAGTTGGTCACAGGCAACCGCACCCACCGTTCCAAACTTTTTATCTTTCAGCAAACCATCTGCCGCCTGCACATTGTGGTCAAGTGCATAGGTATTGGTATCCCTTACGGCTTTCCATTGATTGTACCGAAAAGGAACGTAAAAATAATCGGGCGGTGCCAGCCTGAGTCCTTCTTTCAAGGCGAAAGCCTCTGCTCCCAACCCTGAAAGAAAAACATGATTACTTTTCTCCATAACAGCTTCTGCCAATAAAACAGGATTCACCACATTACTTACACCGGCAACACAACCTGCTGAAAGGTCGTGTCCGCACATAATGGCTGCATCCATTTCGTGCCCTCCGGTATGGGTAAATACCGACCCCTTTCCTGCATTGAATAAGGGGCTGTTTTCCATAGAAATAGTAGCAGCTGCTACCGCTTTTTGAGCAGAGGCGCCTTCTGCAAGCAGCCTGTAGCCTGAGTTTAAAGCTTCATCCAAAGCTGTTTTGTAAGCCTTTTCCAGCTCCGGAGTCATATCTTCTGGCACAATGGTGCCCGCCCCTCCATGTATTGCTATTGCGTAGTTCAAAATATAATTTTAAGGAAATTAATCTATTGCTTCCTCTGCTGATGCCGAACCACCGTTAATGATACTTCCAAAAAATACAGCGTTCATAAACAACTTCATGCCTCCTAACCAAAAGGCGCGAAAATTAGGGTTGTCGGCCATATGAATGACCCTTCCCCTGCCCACTGTTTGCACAACCACCGAAGCCGTGCCCTTTAATGCCTCGTAATTCTGCCTCGTAATAAAACCACTTTGCAACGGATCAGAACCATAACGTACCGGCGAAGCGAAAGGATTTTTAGCCGGCTTCATAAACACACTATTTGTTTTAAACAGATCAATATAAGATTGCTGAAATCCGAAATTCAAAGGATGGGTTAAATCGGTTTCTGCACGAAAAATGGCACCCGTCAAGCGTTGCGCACCGTCAATTTCAGATTTGGTGCCGTAAGCCAGCATTTTACTGCTATCGCTGATGGCAGCAGGTACTTTTTTGAAGGAAAGTTCGCTGATTCCATTCCGGCTACACCATTGCACGGCATCTTCACAAGCTATTAATACGCCACCCCCGCTAATCCATTCTTTCAATTTTTCCTTATTCAATCCTGACTGTCGGCCACTGACCATAATCAGGGTATTGTAGCGGGAAAGGTTTACACGATTAAATGTTTCTATTTCCAGTTGGGTAACCGGAATATCCATCCGCTGATCCATCAAATGCCATACCTCACCGGCATCAGTAGCACTTACCCCATCTCCTACCAGCATGGCTACCTCAGGTTTTTCCAATGAAGGCGCATTGTTACTGCCCATATCAATTCCAGAAGAAGAAAGTCCGGTAGATATACCAGTAAACTTTACATTGTTGGTAGCAGCAAGTTTGCGTATTATAGCCACTATTTCAGCCCTTGTTTTGGTTTGCATTTGGTTGGGGACAATAATGCTGCCCCGATCAAATGCCTGTACCTTACCCTGCACCATCGTGCTAAAAGGTTGGGTGGCCACTCTTGCTTTCAACCCGGCGTCCAGCAATTTATACAACGCTTTGGGTGCTTCAAAATCGTGCCAATCCAATACCCATGCATAATCATTTTCGGTACCCATAAACTGCCCATGTGTATTCACGGTGGCGGTTACTGGAGCGGCGGTTACTGATTTGGCAGTGGCGGCATTTAATGCAGCATAGGGAATACCCATAGCCAGTGGAACGGTCCATGTTGTTACATCATAAAACAAGCTATCCTTATATTCATTTTGCTTTTCAAAGATGGAACGGATAAGCCGGTATTGAGGTTGCTGTGTGTTTACAAAATACGATTTACCCTTCGCAAACTGCTGCCCGTTTGTTTCAAAATCTTTATCCAGAAGCTTTACGTCAATGCGATGGCGTTGCAACATTTCTGCAAGAATTTCTGAATTATATGTATTGTCTTTATCTCCAAAAATATACCCGGAAATAGCACTTGCTTTGCCTTCGTTATAGGCATTGGTAAAAAAGTCCCGCTGATAGTCAAGCAAGGTTTTGCGCATGGCTACCGTGGCTTCCATAGTGCTAAGCGTGGTGGTAAACTGATTGCGGATTGTGAAAGGAAAAGTAAGCAAACCATTTGCGGTTTCCTGCAGATGCCCCCGGCTGCTAGCCTGCTCAAACAAAATACCAATACTTCCCTGAACGTCGGGGAATGTGGATCCCTTACCATAATAAAAATCATCATATCCTTCCTTTGTATAGTAAAGGCTTCCAATTTTATCGAGCAGTTTGGCATGGTATTCGGCAATAGCTCCGGTGAGTTCCTGGTTTTTTGCCGGGGTGAGTGGATTGACCCTTGAAAGCACTCCGGGTTGAAAAAAGAAAGTACTGTTGCTGCCCATTTCGTGGTGATCGGTCACTACATTGGGTCTCCAGTCATGGAAATACTGCAGGCGATTACGGGTTTCGCGGTGTACTGCTGGCAGCCAGTCACGGTTCAGGTCAAACCAGTAATGGTTAAAGCGACCGCCAGGCCATACTTCATTGTATTCTCGACTATTAGGATCGGAAACCAAATTTTTACTTTTATGCTGATTAGCCCAGGTACTGAATCTTTGTAAACCATCCGGATTGAAACTCGGGTCAATTAAAAAAACGGCTTCCTTCAGCATTTTATCCACAGCAGGGCCTTGTGCAGCGGCAAGATAATAGGCTGTAAGCATAGACGCGTTGCTACCACTCGACTCATTTCCGTGGATACTGAAACCCATCAACAATACGGCTGGCATATCTGAGGTATTGAGCGCTGCCGACTTAGCTGGATCACTCAACGCAGCATGCTGTTTCTGAATTTCATTAAGCCTTCCCTGATTTTCAGGCGAGGTAATAATCAGAAGTAATTGCTGCCTGCCCTCATAGGTTGTACCGGTAACCTGAAGTTTGATACGGGAGGGATTGGCTGCTGCTACTGCCTTCATATAAAGAACCAATTTATCATGTGTAATATGCCATTCTCCTACCTCGTGCCCTACCACCGAGGCCGGTGTAGGTATAGCAGGATCGTAAGTTACCTCTTTGGGGAGGTAATAATCAAGAGACAAGTTATTTTGTGCAACAACAGAAAAGGAAAAAGCAAGTAGAAAAAAACAAAAACAGATTTTTTGAAAGGACATAAAAGCAATTGGTTTAATATGGCAATAAAAAAACAAGGGTTGGATTTTTTTTAATAAAAAGCAACCCCCTCCAAAGATTGGAGAGGATTGCTTCCATACTATCCCCCATTAAAACGGAAGATCGTCTCCTTCTTGTCCTCCGGAAGCTTCGACGCCACCAGTTTCTCCCCTTTGATTGTTATCGACATAGTTACCTGGGCTACTGCCGCCACCTGCATTGTTATCCCCTGAATTGTCGCGGGAACCTAACAATTGAACAGAAAGCACCCGTAGTGAAAGCGCAGATCCTACGGTTCCATCGTTCCGGGTAAAACTTCGCACTTCAGGAGTGCCTTCTGCGTACACCTGAGTACCCTTTTTCAGGTAAGGTGCAATAGCTGTTTTGTCCGTCCAATAAGCACATTCCACCCAGGTGGTTTTATCCTTTTGAACCCCGGCGCTATCGCGGAAACGCTCCGTATGAGCGACACTGAAATTAATCACATTTTTCCCATTTACCAGATTGGTCAGACAGTCTTTGCCTAGATTTCCAATCACCTGAAGTTTAATCATAGTACTCGTTTTTGTTTAATTTAATCCGTAAAAGTAAGGACTTTCATGACATTTTCTTCTGCCAGATTTCGTTTTTTTAAGTTTGAGAACCCTATCACTACACAAAATATTGATATTCGTTTACTGCTGAATAGTTTTACTTATTATCAACTGCCTATGCATACATCAACACTACGGAACAACAACATGTTTGTAGAAACAGGTCCCATTATCAAAGGCGAAATATTTACAGATGAAGTCTGCTTTCTGCAATATAAAAATAGCCAGGGATTTAGCCCTTACGCTAAGGTAAAATTATTGATTGATACCGGTAGCAATATTTCGGGAATTGATGGCAAAATAATAAAAGGCTTGTCTTTAGACCGCTATGAAGATCACTCTGAGGTAAATGGCGTTGGAGGCATCCATTCGCTAAGCCGTTTCCGGTGTATATTATTTTTAAATATTTTTGGTATGAAAGGTCTTCCTCTCGACATTCTTGAAGGAGACTATTCCTGTAGCCCTTATGATGGCATTATTGGCAGGGATGTTTTGCAATTTTGCTCTTTCGAATACCATGGCCCAACCAATTCTTTCCAACTGAAAGCACTTAATTTTTAAGCTTACTGCTTTTTTGTGCTGTTAATTTTGAATTTTATTGCCCTCCTCTATATGCTGAAATACTTAATTTTGTGCTGTATCCGGACTTTGACCCCGGCTAGTACGAAGTAATATGAGTAAAAACGGAAAAATTCTCGTTGCCATGAGTGGCGGGATTGACAGCACAGTAACGGCCCTGATGCTGCATGAGCAGGGGTATGAAGTAATTGGCATTACCATGAAAACATGGGATTATGCCAGTAGTGGCAGCGGACAAAAAGGCAAAAAAGAGACTGGTTGTTGTAATGTAGATAGTTTCAATGACGCACGACTTGCGGCGGTGGAACATGGATTCCCCCATTATATTCTCGATATACGCGACGAATTCGGGGATTTTGTAATCGAAAACTTTGTAGAAGAATACCTTGCAGGACGCACTCCCAACCCTTGCGTGATGTGCAATACCCATATTAAATGGCGGGCCTTGCTTAAAAGAGCCGATGCACTTGATTGTGCTTTTATTGCAACTGGTCACTATGGGCAAATCCACCAACACACCAACGATAGATATTACATAAGGCGTGGTGTGGATGAAACCAAAGATCAGAGTTATGTATTGTGGGGACTACAACAAGATTTACTAAGCCGGACATTACTTCCGCTTGGCACCTACCGAAAAACAGAAATACGCCAAATGGCACATGACTTCGGTTACCCGGAACTTGCTAAAAAAGCGGAGAGCTACGAAATATGTTTTGTTCCGGATAATGATTACCGCGGTTTCTTAAAAAGAAAAGTAGAAGGATTGGAAGAGAAAGTAGCCGGAGGATGGTTTGTTGATAAAGTCGGCAAACAATTGGGGCAGCATAAAGGATACCCTTTTTACACCATCGGGCAAAGGAAAGGGCTTGATATAGCACTTGGCAAACCTGTATATGTAACCCATATTGAACCAGAAACCAATACCGTCATGCTGGGCGATGAAGAAGACCTCGACCGAAGTGAGGCTTTTGTAACTAGGCTCAATTGGCTTAAATATGATGGCATTACTGATGGCATGGAAAGTCTTACCAAAATCCGTTACCGGGACAAAGGCGCCTTATCCAACTTATACAATCAGGATAATGGAGTACAGGTTCGGTTTTATGAAAATGTAAAAGGGATTGCCCCGGGACAAAGCGCTGTATTTTACGAAGGCGATGATGTAATAGGCGGAGGTATTATCCAACGCTATTAACCTGTTGCAAATTTTTATGTCAGCGTTGTAAAATCCATTATTTTAGCAAAATAAATCATGAAACGCATCTTCCATAAATATTCCAGCCTTTTTTTACTACTTACGGCGTTGCTATTAATACAAGGCTGCACGGATAAATTGATTACGCTGGAAAGTCCTGCACTTGCCGAATATTTCCCGCTAACACCCGGAAAATACATTGTGTACCGCTTAGATTCGACCGTTTTGACGCAATTTGGACGGGATACTACAGTAAGGAGCTATCGGGTAAAAGATCAGATAGATGCTAAAATATCAGATGCTACAGGCCGGGACGCTTATCGGATTATCCGGGGCATCAGCAATGTTGCCGGAACAACTCCTTTTGTACCCGCTTATACCTTTATGGCTGTACCAAATGGAGAAGACTGGATTGAATACGTTGAAAACAATCTCCGTTTCATGAAACTTCGGTTTCCCATATTCGAAGGATTTCAGTGGAAAGGAAATAGTTTTATAGAAACAAATACCATAAATAGCCCGGTACGGTATTTATTTGATTGGGATTATCAATATCTAAATGTAGGGCAACCTGCTTCCATTAATGGTAAAATCTATCCCAATACCATTACCATTTTGCAGCGTGATGAAGTAATTCCTGAAGGACCTTTTAATCCTCAATTTTTCAAGCAATTCGATTACAGCATAGAGATTTATGCGGCAGGTATAGGTTTGGTGTACAAAAATTTTGACCATAAAATATGGCAACCTCCTACGCCCCCACCCGATTCAAGACCGGGATTTTGGGAAGATGGCAGCTATCGCATCATCCTTACAGCACTGGAAAACAACTAGTATTAAGTCAAATGTGAAACGGCAAACGATTCACGTTTTACGGATAGATGCGTCACAATATCGATAACATAACACTAGTTTTTTCTAAGAATTGCCAGAAACATACTATCTCCTTTATTGCCGGTTCCATCTATTATTTCAGAAAACACGGCGGTGAGTCCATATTGGGTTTCGAAAAAAGTGATTTGATCCTCATTTTCTCCTGAAAAAACGGAACAGGTAATATATATAATGGTACCACCCTTTTTTACATGAGGAATTGCATTACCTATAATGGCTCTTTGCATTTTTATAAAAGACTTGATCTGATCTTCTTCAAAGTAAAAATGTCGTTCTGGAGTCCTCGCCCAGGTTCCGCTTCCTGTACAGGGCACATCTGCCAGTAAAATATCAACCCCTTTTAGGAGGGTAGCATGACTTACCGGTTTTTCCAGATTGGCTTCAAATAGCGTATAGTTTTGAAAATGAGCCTCGGCAAAACGCTTTTGCAGGTTGTGCAGAATAGAAGCCCGGATATCAGAAACGAGAAAACGCAATCTTCTTCCAAATAAATCGGCCAACATCAGGGTTTTCCCCCCACTTGCACTGCAACAATCCCACACTACCCCTTGTAAATCGGGCAATTGGTTAAAAATGGTTTTACCACATTGCTGACTGCTCCAGTCCTGTACTACTACTTCCCGGTTCACTTCGAGCCATCGGGAAATATCTGTTTGTGCATTGGGTAATTCAAGAGCGTCATCCCCCTTCCAATCATATTCCAAACCAGCCACCGTAATTTTTTTCAGGATGGAAGCTTTATGACCCGGTCGCACCCGAAGGAAAAGTGCTGGCTGTTTAAAGAATGAAGCAACATAGGACCCTATGTCTGGTTGCTTTTGAAGCAGGGTAAACCATGGGGTATGTTCTTCTGGCTGAAAGGATAGAGACAGGGAAGCACATTTATTTGCCACTGACCCGCTAGCATTTGAAATCTTTTCCGGCCATAATGTGGCCGATACCAGACCGGCTTCTTCGTGGCAAAGCCAGTCAGCAAGGAGCACTCTATCCTCCATAGACCAATCGGCTGCAAGATGTCCGAGCCGGAAGTATTGGTGGCAGAGTGATGAAATTTGCTTGCGATCCCTGGACCCGTATTTTTTTTGTAGTGCAAAAAAAGTTTTCAGAAAGGCGGCAAGTGGTATTTTCCCATCATAAACATTTAAGACAGACTGGGCATTGCGCAAATAAGCAGAAGCATATTTCAATGGCAGTTCATTCAGCGATCATTAGATCGGGTTAAATTAAGTAGGTTACTACAACTCCAACAGCGATTTAATAGGATCTTTCCCTAGTAATAATTGTGCCGGATTTTCGAGAAGCTCTTTCAACCGAACAAGGAAACTCACCGATTCGCGACCATCAATAATCCGATGGTCATAGCTGAGTGCTAGATACATCATTGATTTAATTTCGACTTTTCCATTGATTGCCATGGGTCTATCCTGGATTTTGTGCATCCCCAAAATAGCACTTTGCGGAATATTAATAATGGGTGTGCTCATCAGGCTGCCGAATACGCCTCCATTTGTCAGGGTAAAGGTTCCCCCGGTCATTTCCTCAATGGTTAGTTTATTTTCACGGGCCTTGGTAGCAAGTTCTACCACCTTACGCTCAATATCTGCCATGCTCAGGCTTTCAGCATTGCGTATTACCGGTACTACCAAACCCTTGGGAGCGCTAACAGCTATGGATATATCGCAATAATTATGGTAAACAATCTGGTCTGCATCAATTTTTGCATTTACCGAAGGCCATTCCTGTAAGGCATAACAGGCAGCTTTGGTAAAAAAGCTCATAAACCCAAGGTTTACGCTGTGTTTTTTAGAAAAAGACTCTTTGTATTGCTTTCTGAAATCCATAATGGCTCCCATATCCACTTCATTAAAAGTGGTGAGCATAGCCGTGGTATTTTTGGCTTCTACCAATCTGCGGCTAACGGTTTTCCGAAGGTTACTCATCCTTTCCGGCTTTTCGGTCCGCTCAAATAGGACGGTACCGGGTTTCACTCCCGGATTGGCAAGGGCAGCCAAAACATCCTGCTTTACTATTTTCCCATTGGAACCTGATGGTATCAGGTCATGAACGTTTACTTTTTTATCAGCAATTATTGCTGCGGCCACCGGAGTAGCTTTATGGACTGATTCTGATACACTGGCAGAAGGAGCTGTATTGGGTTGCTGTTCGGAACCTGACTGTGGTTCTGATTTGGTATCAGCCGGCTTAGGAGCTTGTTGTGCCGGAGCGGCAGCTGTAGTATCAATGGAACAGGCTACGTCTCCAATTTTGAGGGTATCTCCCTCCTGAGTTAAAATTTTCAAAACACCCGCTTCAACAGCATTGATTTCAAAAGTAGCTTTCTCGCTTTCCAACTCCGCCAAAACTTCGTCACGCTTCACGTAATCCCCATCCTTTTTAAGCCATTGAGCAAGGGTCACTTCACTTATACTTTCTCCTACACTTGGTACTTTGATTTCTAATGCCATTGGGTGCTTTATATTTAAAAGAAGGCAAATTTCGTGAAAAACAGTTTCATTCACGAACCAATTACAGAAATGTTTAATTTTTTTTGCTAAGCCTTGTATAATTTTTCAATAAAAAGATTAAACAAGTCTACATTTCTTTCCAGAATTCTTATTTCTGGACTTGCAAATCGCAGATTGAAAGGGTATATTTGGGTTATTTGCATCATAAAAAGTAAAAAATTCGTTTAATTATTATGAATAATCAAGTTGTTAAACAATGTTTAATGTACTTTTACTTCATTAAAGTTTGTTAATTCGAATAAATTAATTATTTTGTAGAAAAAAAACGGTTTGTACCCAAAAAACTACCATTAAATAAGTAATCCACAACGATTGAATAAATATTTTAAAAGTTTTCCTTTGTAGAACTATCTTTATCGAGAAATTAAAGTTTAAAAACTAAAAGCATGAAAAACATTCTGTTACCCCTTTTAACGATGCTATTTACGGTCTTTTCGGCCGAGGCGCAATTGGTAATTGACAATGCCACCTTTTTTATTGGAGAAAATGCAGTTGTAACTGTTCAGGGCAATCTGACCACGAATGTCAACATTCAGGCCGGTGGTGCCGCTGCAACACAAGGTAAAATCCAAATGAAAGGAAGCAGTCTTCAAACAATCGCAGCTGGAGGGAATTTAATTCCCCGTCTTGAAATTGACAATACAAGTCATGTTCAATTAACCGAAGACCTTCGCGTAGAGAATCGCATTGATTTGTTGAATGGCCGTTTAAGAACATTCAACAATAACCTGATTTTACCAGCCGCCATAACTGTGGTAGGTATGAATGCATCCCGGTTCATTGAAACCAATGGCACGGGATCTGTTCGTCAACTCGTTCCCGCCAATGTGGCCTCTATGAAAATGGTACCAATAGGTAATGGTGCTAATTACACGCCTATTGAATTTACTTCTACAGGAGCTACTTATGCTGCAGGTGCCTATATCGCTTTCCGGGCTACTGGAATAGCGGTTCCTATGCCGACACGTCATCCAAGAACAGAATCTTTTCTCACTAATTCGTGGGAGGTAACTAAAAGTGGTGTA
>JBBQXO010000023.1:0-45126 GCA_038209595.1 Chitinophagales bacterium | reverse complement strand
CTTCTCACCCTCTCACCCTCTCACTTCTCCCCTTTCCCCTTTCCTTCCTTACCTAATTTCTTAAACATCGATTTTTTACCGACCTTTGTTCATTCTTTTTTTTTGAATTATGATAGATGCACTCAAAGAAGCCGTTTCGCTCTCACCCGACAATATTCCTTTAAGGATCAGCTTGGCTGTATTGCTTAAAAAAGAAGACCGCTATACAGAGGCTTCTACCGAATACAAAGAAGTACTCCGGCTAAGCTATGGACACTTTGAAGCACAGATAGGGCTGGCCTCCTGCTATTATGCACTTAATCAATTTTCCGCAGCCATTATTATTTACGAGCAGCTCGAACAAAAACTGCGGTCAGAGGATCAGTTGATCTATGTACGGGCACT
This sequence comes from Chitinophagales bacterium, assembly GCA_038209595.1. Classification (GTDB taxonomy): domain Bacteria; phylum Bacteroidota; class Bacteroidia; order Chitinophagales; family Chitinophagaceae; genus Phnomibacter. The sequence goes on along the minus strand of JBBQXO010000023.1, from coordinate 44,742 downwards.
GGTGAAAGAAAATAATATGGCTAAGGCTGCTGAAATTTATCAGACCGTCAGTGTTTTAAACCCATTTCTGGCAGCACCTGATCTGGATGAAATATTCAAGTTGCCAGCAGGAGAAGGCCGTTCCATTGACGATGATTTGTTTGATGATGACGGAGAAATGCTGATGGAAAAACCCGATATCAATTTCAATGATGTAGGGGGTATGGAATCGATAAAAAAAGAAATTGCAAACAAAATCATTCACCCTATAAAAAACCCCGAAGTTTATAAAGCCTATGGCAAAAAGACAGGTGGAGGCATTTTATTGTACGGCCCTCCGGGGTGTGGCAAAACCTTTTTAGCCAAAGCCACGGCGGGAGAAATCAGTGCCAATTTTATGAATATCGGGCTAACCGACATACTTGACATGTGGATTGGCAACAGCGAAAAAAACCTGCATGAAGTATTTGAAAATGCTCGCTATCATGCGCCCTGTGTGCTTTTTATTGATGAAGTAGATGCCCTTGGAGCAAGCCGAAGCGACTTAAAACAAAGCGCTATGCGGCATACCATCAATCAGTTTCTTGCTGAAATGGATGGCATTGATTCTAATAATGAAGGTGTACTTATTTTAGCTGCCACCAATGCTCCATGGAGTGTAGACAGTGCCTTTCGCAGACCGGGTCGTTTTGACCGGGTGCTTTTTGTACCGCCCCCCGATGAGAAAGGAAGGGCACAAATTTTGGAAACACAGCTGAAGAACAAACCTCATGGTATAATTGATTATCAAAAAGTAGCCGGGGTGACCGCTGAATTTTCCGGCGCAGATTTACAGGCACTTATTGAAAGGGTTATTGATCAAAAAATTGAAGACACCCTGGCAGGTGGTTCCATCACAGATATCACCACCAAAGATCTTTTAGCAGCAGCCAAATTGCAAAAGCCTTCTACCAGAGAGTGGTTTGCTACAGCCCGCAACTATGCGCTTTATGGCAACGAAAGCGGTCAGTACAGCGAGATCTTGGAATACATGAACAAAAAAAATAAATAAGCGAAAAACATGTGGCAAAGCCTGCACACCCACTTGCAGAAGGCAAGATTACTGTTGGAGCAAAACCGCTTTGAAGATGCTAGCAATGAATTGAAGAATGCGCTGGCACTTGATCCGGCAAATAGCGAGACACTGGGACTGATGGCAAGGCTGCAGCTCGATACCAATCATCCGTCCGAAGCGCTGGAATTGCTGGATCATGCTCTTTCGCTGGATCCCGAAGAAGACTATTATTTATACCTGAGGAGTTTTGCTTTTTATCGGTTAGAAGATCTGCGTTCGGCAGCCCAAAGTATCGGGCAGGCTTTGGCAATGAACCCTTTTCATGCCGGCTATTTTGCGCTTTATTCCTTCATTCTTATCCGGCAGCGAAAATTTGAAGAAGCACTTGAAAAAGCTGACGAAGGCCTGCGTATTGATGCAGCGGATATCGGTTGTCTTAATGCCCGGAGTCAGGCTTTGAATAAGCTAAACCGTACACAAGACGCCATTGATACCATGCAGAATACGCTTGGAGTAGACCCTGAAAATGACTTTTCGCATACAACCATCGGGTTTAATTATCTCGAAAAAGGCAAACACGAACTGGCAGCAAACCATTTCCGGGAGGCATTGCGCATCAACCCGGGTAATGTGTCGGCCCGCGAAGGCATGAAGGAAGCACTTAAAAGTAAAATCGCTCCATACAGATGGCTCCTGCAATATGAGTACTGGATACAGAGTAAAGGAAAAAACACGGCGCTGATATCCATCATCGGGCTATTTATTTTATACCGGTTGGCCTTGTATGCTGCCACCCACTTCCCAAAACCCTGGAATTACCTCATGTGGATACCGGTAGCACTTTACCTGGTATTCGTAATCATCAGTTGGCTGATTATTCCGCTGGCCAACTTTTTCCTTTTGTACCATCCAGAAGGACGATATGCGCTTACAGATCGTGAAAAAAAAGTAAGTCAGATGGTGGTGGGTTTGTTGGGAGCCGCCTTTTTGATTTTCCTTACTTCCTTGTTTTTGGGAGATAATCCTACCCTGAAAGAAAAAATGGAAATGGGAGCGCTGGTCGTTGCAACCCTTTGTTTGCCAGCACAAAAACTGCATTTCCCCCTATTTCTACAACAACATCCCTGGAGTCACAGGCTTAATTTGGGGCTTTTTGGGGTTGCTTTTTTAGCATTTACCGTACTGATTTTCCATTTACCTTTAGGATCATTATTGGTTACTGGTTATTTATTGCTATGGCTTGCAAGTACGTGGTTTACTGCCTTTAGTGGTAGTAAATAAAACAATCTTTCAGGCTTTCCGGCATTTGTTGTACTAGTAATTTTTAACATATTAAAAATAAAATATTTATGAAAGAACTCTTACAAAGGGTATACTGGCATAATACGGTAGAGCACTATTTAATTACGTTGGGGATTATCCTTGGGGGTCTAATGCTGGTCATGCTTTTCAGGAAAAAAGCAGTTTCCATATTGAAAAAATGGGCTGATAAAAGTACAAATACTATCGATGACTTTCTGGTAGAATTACTTGAAAAAAATCTATTGCCCATTATAAATGTGGGTGTGTTTTATTTTGGCTTTCAATATCTGAAAACTACCCCAAGAGTTGATCGTATTCTCATAATTGCTTATTCAGTTGTTATCACCTGGTTTCTGGTGCGGTTGGTTATACGATTTATTGCCCTCGGTATGGAAGGCTATGCAGATAAGCAAGCAGAACCCGAAATGAAACGTAAGCAGATTAAAACCCTATTAGTCATCATTAATATTATTGTCTGGTCATTGGCACTCATCCTGCTTATGGGTAATCTTGGCTATAATGTAACTGGTATTGTTGCCGGTTTAGGTATTGGCGGTATTGCCATTGCACTTGCTGCCCAAACCATATTGGGCGACCTTTTCAGCTATTTTGTAATCTTCTTTGATAAGCCTTTTGAAGTAGGCGATTTTATTATTGTAAACGACAAAGTAGGATCGGTAGAAAAAGTAGGATTAAAATCCACCCGTATCCGGGCCATTTCCGGCGAACAGATCATAATCAGTAATACCAACCTGACCGATTCCTGGATACATAATTACAAACGAATGGAAAGGCGGCGGGTAGTTTTAAAAATCGGGGTCATTTATGGAACCCCCGCAGCAAAAATTGAAAACATACCAGTAATGGTGGAAAGCATGATTAAAGAACAGGAAGAGCTCACTTTTGACCGGGCACATTTTTCCGGTTTTGGTGATTTTAGCCTGAACTTCGAGATTGTTTATTTTGTGGGTAATTCTGATTATGTAACTTATATGAATAATCAGCAAAATATATTACTTAAATTGTACCGTGCCTTTGAGAACGAAGGAATTGAATTTGCCTTTCCTACACAAACTCTCTTTTTACAGAGGTCCGGAGGTGAAAAAGAGGAAAAAGCACCGGCTAAGAGCAATGGTGTTCATCAGCCCGAAAAATCGCAATAATACATCCTACAAAAAAGAGCCACCGTTTTACAGTGGCTCTTTTTTGTAGCTTTTATTTTAGGACTAATACTTACTTAAAAAGCGTTTTAGGGGGATCTTTTTGTAAAAGATATTTGTAAATAAATTTCGTTTTCAGGTTTTCGAAATGCATACTCCTTGCAGGCAGGTTGCGCCATCCATGTCGTCCATTGGGATACAACATAAATTCAAAATCCTTGAGTTTATCCTGCAAGGCGCCAATCAGTTGCAGGCTGTTTTGCATATGTACATTGTCATCAAGCGTTCCGTGTACAATCTGTAACATGCCTTTGTAATTACCGGCATAAGTCAATACATTACTTGTTTTATACCCTTGTGGGTTTTCTTCAGGGGTATCCATAAACCGTTCGGTGTAATGACTGTCGTACAAGCGCCAGTCTACCACGCTTCCACCTGCCATACCATGGGTAAATACATTGGAACCTTTGGTAAGTGCAAGGCAGCTCATATACCCACCATAACTAAACCCTGTAATACAAATTCTTGTGGAATCTGCCGAGCCATTTTTTACAAACCAACGCGCCATGGTTTTATAATCTTCCAGCTCCCAATGCCCAAGATCCCTGTGCATCCAATTGACCCCTTCTTTACCAAAATGCCCACTCGCTCTGTGATCAAACGCTACCTGTATCATGCCTTCCTGCGCATAAAATTCGCGGTCAATATTCCACTGCCAGCGGTCATAAACAGTGCCTGCGTCCGGCCCACCATAAATACTCACCAACATAGGATAGGTTTTACCCTGCTCCATGTTTTCGGGCCAGGTAACTACAGCAGGCAAATCAAACAATCCATCATCACTTTTTATCCGGATCAATTCTGTTTTGGCCAGTTTGTAATCTTTCATTTCCCCATCAGCCATACTTCCCAAACTACGCACCATTTTACCATTGCCATCAAAAACCGTTATGGCATTTGGATGACTGATATTGGTATGGGTCACTACCAGATTTTTGCCTGTCGGACTTATATCCACGTTTAACACATTTTCACCCGAAGGAGTTAATTGTACCAGATCCTTTCCATCCATTTTCACCCGGAATACATTGTTTTCGGCTGATCTTTCGAGGGTTCGCGCTCTAAAATAAATTATGCCCGCTTTTGTATCAATTTTATCTATACCAGTAACCCGGTACTTTCCAGAAGTAATGGTGCTTTTCAATTTTCCGTCAGCACTATATAAATACAGATGGTTCCACCCTGATTTATCACTTTGGATCAGCATATCCTTCCCTTCGTTCAAAAATTCAATCCGGCTGTCTGCTTCACTTAGATCAATCCAGGTTTTTTGGGTCTCCTGATATACTTCCATTTTTTGCCCGTTTGCAGGATTTACAGCGTACATCTGCAGGGTATCTTGTCCGCGGTTTTGCCATTGCACATATAGCCGGTCACCAGAAGGCGTCCATTTAGGCCATCCCAACTGATGATTGGTTTCTTCTCCAAATTCCACAAACTTGGTCGCTCCCCCATTGTATTTTACAAAACCCAGCTTAACGGCCGGATTGGGATCTCCTGCTTTGGGATATCTTGTCTCTTCTATCATTCCGTGGTTTCCATCAGCTACATATAGCGGAAACATGGGGATTTTATTTTCGTCGAAACGCATGTAGGCAATGGTTTGGTTATCGGGGCTCCACCAGAATGCCCGGAAGCGGGTGGAGCGACCGAAAATTTCTTCCCAATACACCCAGGTAGCATAGCCATTTAAAATAGTTTGAGTCCCATCGGTAGTTAATTGTACCGTTTTCATGGTATTGAGGTCAATGCAATACAGGTTGTTGTTTTTAGTAAAAGCAACTTTAGATTGGTCCGGGCTCATGGTTGGGTTTTTCTCCTCCGCCTCATCCTCAGTCAATCGCTTTTCCTCATTTCCCTTGCGCCAATAAAGATCATTTTTTTTGAAATACACCAATACATTAGATTCAGGTACAACCATCGTTTTAATGAGTGGGGAAAGTTTACCGGTTTTTACATCCATTACCAGCTCCCGGGTAGAGGAATCCGGGTGGGGTCGCATGTTCACAACCAGTCTTTCATCGTCCTGCCATTCCGATACCCTTGGTAAGGCATTATAAAATCCCTTCGGGGTTTTGCCACTGATTAATTCTTCCCTTGAAAAGGTTTTTTGTGCCTCAGCCGCCCCTGAACTCAGTAGAAAAAAAGCCATCAGGCCAGTAAATAGATACTTCATTGAATTATTTAATCGTTGAGAAAATGATGCGTAAAGAAACCAAAAAATTCGATAGCAAAATAAGACGAAAGCCGAAAGATAAAGACCAGTAGACAGTTACCATAAAAAAGACCCGCTTTTTTGAGAAAGCGGGTCTGATGATTCATTTAATAATTATGCTAAAATTGATTGCTTCGCATTTACGATTTTTGCAACTGCCACATCAGGCAAACCTTCCATCAGACGGTTTACATTGAGGTCTACGAGGTTGATTAGTTTTTCTTCCAACATAGAAGCCATCGTTTCCATATAAATGACCACGTCTTCCCGAACATTTCGCTTTAACCAACGGAAACCGCCCGGCAAACGATCCAAAACTTGCTTATCCTGCAAATATTCTATACAATGGATATCAGAAGGGGTCAAACCAATTTTTTGTAATTTATAAATCAGTAAATCAACGGGTGCATCGGTTACGCCACAAAATTCAACCGCTATTTCAGTCCACTCACCCGCCCCGGTTCTGCTGTATTTTAAAATTTCCCGGCTATTTAAATCGGTTACTGTTTGAAGCAGGTTGCCACAATTACAACTTCCATGATGGCCCCATGCATAATGTGCCCCTCCTTTTAAACGTTTAGCCGTTTCTCTCAGGGCTTCTATCAATTCTAAATTAGGTTGTGCCATAATTCATTCCTTTTTTATAGATATAAAATTAAAATAATCGAAGGGAAAAGCCTGAACTTGTTCAAATAAAAACCAGAAAACAGGCCTTGCATAAACACAAAAAGCAATTAAAGCTTATACCAGCACTTTTGCAGCAAGCACTTGTTCGTATAGCGCCTCATATTTGGGTACAATTTTAGAAATATCGAACCGCAAAGCCTGTTTGTAAGCATTGTCTTTAAAACGCTGAAGTGTTTCATCGTCCCGAAGGATGCTGATTCCATAATCTGCCATTTCCCGAACATGACCTACAGGAGCCATATACCCTGTTTCGCCATGAATATTGACCTCGGGAAGACCACCCGCGTTGGAACTGATTACAGGCACATGCGCTGCCATAGCCTCAAGGGCACTCAATCCAAAGCTTTCGTAATCCGAAGTGAGCAAAAACAAATCGCTGATGGCCATAATTTCTTCCATCTGCTCCTGCTTACCTACAAAACGTACTTCATTACCAATCCCCAATTCCCGACTCAGTTCCTCTACTCCGTGTCTTTCCGGCCCATCGCCTACCATCATCAACTTAGAAGGTACTTCTTTATTGATGGCTTCAAAAATGCGGATCACATCCTCCACGCGTTTAATTTTTCTAAAATTGGAAGCATGCATCACAATCCGCTCTCCATCGGGTGCTACAGCCTGCCTGAAGGCATCAATTGGTTTTTTGCTAAAGCGTTCAACATCAACAAAATTGTAAATAACCTCAATTTCCTTTTTAATGTTAAAAGATTTAAAGGTTTCATTGCGCAGATTGTCCGAAACAGCCGTTATGGCATCGCTTTCGTTGATGCTGAAGGTCACTACTGGCTCATAAGTGGCATCCTTACCTACCAGCGTAATGTCGGTTCCGTGCAAAGTGGTAATAACCGGAATGGTTATCCCATCGTTTTTCTGAAGAATTTTTTTTGCCATATAGGCACTCGAAGCATGCGGAATGGCATAATGCACATGCAGCAAATCCAGCTTTTGATTCATTACCACATCTACGATGGTACTGGCAAGGGCCGTTTCGTAAGGTGGGTAATCAAACAAAGGGTAGGTAGGTACCCGTACCTCGTGGTAAAATATATTGGCATTGAAAACACTTAATCTTACCGGTTGACGGTAGGTTATAAAATGTACCTTATGTCCCATGTTTGCAAGGGCAATTCCCAACTCAGTTGCTAAAACACCACTCCCGCCAAACGTAGGATATAGTACAATTCCAATTCGCATGCTTAAATATATTTGTAAAAATAGATATTCTGTTCAACAATTGTTTAACGAACAAAGGGGGGTGTTGGTTCAAACACAACACTTTAGCCTTATGTTAAGATTAAGACGACAATCCCCGATGATGTATCCGTTAATATTTTTTAAACAATGCTCTCTCAGTTTCATACTTTCGCTTATCATTTAATCTTCAGGTTATGAAAAAGTTTATCACCATTACCACGCTATTGGTTCTGTTTTTAGGAACCGGTATTTTCTTATGGCGATATTACTATGTGTTTGGGGAAGGGGTAAAGGCAGGCGAACTCAATTATATGGTGCGCAAAGGGGTTGCTTTCAAAACCTGGGAAGGAAAGTTGATTCAAACCGGCTACCGATCGTTGGTACCTGGCTCTGTGCAAAGCAACGAGTTTGAATTTAGTGTGGTGGATGAAAGCATTGCCCAAACCCTGAAGTTGAGCGGCGGCAAAGTGGTAGAACTGGGATACAAAGAATATTTTGCTGGTATCCCATGGCGAGGTCAGAGCAGGTATATTGTAGATACTATCTACTCCATCCGCGACAATGCAAAAAATACCAACTCCTATCTTCAGTGAGCCGGGTGCGGAACTCCAAGCAAAAAAATAACTGGTTTTTTATGTAAGTCAGGTTCTTGTTTCTTCCATTCGGCAATGGTCAGGGTACGTATCCATTCGGTAGGGGCTGTTAAATCACAGGCTATACAAAGCAAAGTACCGTCCCTGCATACATCTTTAAGGTCATTTAGCATGGCCCGGTTGCGGAAAGGCGTTTCAATAAACAGCTGCGTGGTGCCAGATTCAAAAGCTTCCGTTTCCATGGTTCGGATAGCATTTTTGCGGGAAGCCCCATCAATAGGTAAATATCCTGAAAAACGAAAAGATTGTCCATTTAAACCACTCGCCATGAGCGCAAGCAAGATGGAATTTGGACCGGTTAACGGTTTTACGGAAACCTGTAATTGCTGGGCACGTGCTACAAGTATTTGCCCGGGATCGGCTACTCCCGGACAGCCGGCTTCACTAAGGATACCCACTGTTTTGCCTGCCTCCAGAAATTTCGAAAACTGAGCCAATACCTCAGATTCAGCCTTATGTATGGGAATCCATTGGTAATCATCAATCACCATATCGCGCCATAAACGTTTAAAACACCTTCGGGCTGTTCGTTCATTTTCAACAAAAAAAACAGAACATTTTTTTATTGCATCCAATACATAAGGGGCGATAGTTTCATTTACTCCTTCGTATAATTCTACCGGAATCAGGTAAACAGTTCCTTTTTGATGACTCATTGTTATTGATTTACAAAGTAAAATAACCCATAATTATCAGCTATTTTCGGGTGAAATAAGTACCTGATCACATAGGAGAGCTGCAGCCACCTGAGTATAAAATGGCGCTGCTACCCATCCGGCAATAGGGATGAGATGCAGTAAATAAAAGATAATTCCGTTACCAAGTGCGTATCCTTTATGGCCTCCGGAAAAAGAAATGGTATTTTTATAATCGAGGTTGCGGACGCTGAATGCATAATCCAGCATACTGAAACCCCAAAAATAGCACTCTATAAGCAGGGCAAAGAATGGAATGACCCAGCCGGCGATAGGTACCAATGCCAGCAAAAAAAGCGCCAGTAAATAAACGGATTGCCACAAAAGATTGCGCAGGGGCATCCCAAGCGCCCTCCCCATGGATGGAGATAAAGTATTGCTTTTTGTAGCATTGGTTTCCCCAAGGTGAAAGGCAATCACACCATTTAAATATCTGAGTAAAGGGGACGCTAAAAACAACCAAAGATATTTGGCCAAGGACAGGTAACAAAGGGCAAAAATTAACCAGATCACCAGTAAAGTAAAGGAGAACATAAAGCTCAAAAGACCCGAATTAATCCGGCTGATCCACAACCGGAGGCCTGATTGTTCAAGCAATTGTTCATCGAGCAAATAACTGGCAGCCCTTCCAAAAAAATAAAAACAACCCACCAAAAACAGCGCATATAATATCCCGGAAATGAAAACCCATTTCCAAAGCCGATGCTTCGAAATAAAGGCATGTGCGCTGCCAAAAGAGGAAATGGCCAATACAATTTCTTTAAGCACTTTTGTAAAAGCAGATTTAATTTGTAAATAAGTTCAAAGTAAAGCTTACCCACAGATATAACCAATTATGAATATTTTACCAGTGTCCTGGTTTCAGACTCAGCCCACTTTAGAGATTGCCGAAAAACTATTAGGCAAGCTGTTGATAAGTCAGATGGATGGCCAATTTACCAGTGGCAGAATTGTTGAAACCGAAGCCTACCTTGGTATTGAAGACAGAGCCAGCCATGCTTATGGCAACCGTCGGACGGCCCGTACGGAAGTCTTGTTTGGAGCTGGAGGGCAGGCTTATGTTTACCTTTGCTATGGATTACATCATTTGTTAAATGTGGTGACACAACCAGAAGGGATTCCACATGCGGTATTATTAAGAGGTATTGAACCCATTGAAGGTATCGACGAGATGCTCTTGCGCAGGGGCAAAAAGCATCAGGATGCCAGCCTTTCCCGTGGACCCGGTAACCTTTCCAAAGCATTTGGAATACAGACTATCCATAACAGACAATGGTTTAGCGGCCCCTTATTATCCCTTGCGGATGATGGGTTTGAAATCTGCAAAAGCAGCATTGGCGAAAGCCCCCGTATAGGTGTGGAATATGCAGGGGAAGATGCGCTACTCCCCTTTCGTTTTTTTGTAAAAAACAACCCTTTTGTGAGTGGAAAAAATATTTAGCAAGGGGAATCTACTTATTGATAAAACAAAATACTGTTAAAACAGCGATTTGACTGGTTCATTCAGGCCATTTTAGTAACAGGGATAGGTTGTACTTGCCCCTCTATTTTCAGTTTGGAAAAACCTGCTGAAAATGGCCCATTCCTGGTCGAAATCGATATCCGTTTCAATTTCCCATTCGTTACTGTTTTTGGGAAGATGCAACCGGTTAACTAGTGCTGAAAAGTGGTGATTTACAGGATCGAAGGATAAAATACCTCTTGGGGAGGGAATAGCTACCCCAGCAAGTTTGGTGGCATTCCAACCCGCCCGTTTGCGACCTGCAACAGCAAACCATTCATGCAATAACATGCCGGTTTCCCATCCCAGCAAACCGAAAATATCCTGTTGTTCTTTATTGGTGTCAATCAGGGAGGCTCCAAAAAGCTGGTACCTCGATGTGTCGTCACCGGTATGCCATGGGATATAGCCGGCAATAGAGAACGGCCAGCCATTAGCAGGAATTTTTAATTTGCCGCCATTTAACAGCATCGGAGAGGCAAAAACAGAAAGTTGCTCTGCAGTTGGCAACTTAGCCAATGCCTTTAATAAAGCGACTCCTGGTTCATAATCAGATACCAGTAAAACCGCAGTAGGTTTGGTAATGATAGAAAAAATGGCTTCCACATCCTTTTGATCAAGAGCTGCTTTTGGAGCCGCTTTTGAAACAAAACGTTGCACCAACTTACCATCCTGCCTTTCAAAAGCGCTGCACATAGCTTCCGTTTGTAAATAACCTGCATCGTACTCTGTGGTAGCCAAAATAGCTTCCCGAAATTGAGCACCAGCAGAATTTCCGGTAAGCCGGCAGCAAAAAGCCTGGTTTAGATGGAGAAATACTACGTTTTCCAAAGGGGTCCAGTCTGCCGGATAATTTGCTCCGGTATTTACAACAATAAATAACCTGGAAGAGTCCTTCATTAATGGCCTGAGCTGATCAACCACATTAAACTCAAGAAATAAAACCAGAATGTCTGCATTTTCAATGTCGAGCATTTGTGTTAAAACCCTCTTGACTTTCTGAAGATCGCCTCCGTTTCCAACAGATTGCTCCAGCCATTCAATATCAGTTCCTGGTCCGCTTCTCTTAAGGGCAGCAAAAAATTGCTGGCCAATGTTTGGATGAAAAGCTGAATCAGGAGATAATATACCCATTTTCATGCTACAATATTAAGAACTTATATAAAGAACTTATATAATAATTTAATGGTTTTCTTAAAAAAATTAAATCTTGATTTTTTTATTCTGATCAGGATTTCAGTAGTTGTATATCCTTTTAGCAATAAACAGGCAGCTGAGAAATTACATTAATTATAATTATTCTATATTAGTATTTACTCAAGGGCAAACGCTACTATTCAGATAAGAATAAATTTAAAAAAAACAAATGGATACCTTACTTTTTCTTTCGGGAAAAAACAGAAACATTAAACTTGGGATCGAGGCAAGCGTATTAAAATTTGGGACACTTAATTCCCCTTTCACCACTTGGGTTATTGATGTAAATTAAGGAAATTTCGAATCCACCGCGGCTATTGCTTACAGTCCGAAGTGTACTTGTATTAACATCATAAGTGGCTCCGAAACGCATTTTATCGAATTCCAGTCCTATATAAGGGATAAAGGCATCGCCAAACCGATACCAGGTACCTGCATAAAAGGTAACCGGACTGTATTCCATATTGTTGCTCATATTGAAACCCATAGCCCCGCCAATGGAGGCCTCCTGTGCACCAGCCTGTGACTGAAACTGCCCGCTTGTGTGCAAGATACCAAGGGTGCCCACCGGAAAATATGCTCCCCCATGGACGGCAAACCTATTTTGAAGGGCAAAATCTGCTCCGGTAAAACTTTCCTGAGGCTTATTGATGTGATAAATGCTGGAACCCACATAATAATTAATATTACCTGAAGTAACTCCACTGAACATAATCCCTGCATTCAACCCGAAATAGTTGATATTAAGGTTCTGCGGGTTAAAAATCTCACTGGTAATGCCTGTAAATCCATTCGTCCGAAGCTGATCTTCAAATTTAAGATTGGCTGTGTTTAATCTTTTTTGAGCATAAGTTCCCTGAAACCCAATGGAAAGTTGATGATAGCCATCCTCATCCAAACCCTTATGGTAAGCAGTTGATACAGAATAATAGGTATTTTTTAAAACCCCATCTGCCTGCTGATCGGCAAAAGCCATGATGCCAACCCCCAATCGATCATTTTCCGGAACTATTCTACGCATAGCGGCAAAGTCGGCACTGATGGTATAGGTACGAAAAGCACTGTTGATGGTTGGCCACTGATTACGATAATTGCCGGCAACCCTTGCTATTCCTTCAAAACGGCCTGTTAGTGCAGGATTGAGGGTAAGCGGGGAGGCGAAAAATTGGGAAAAATTGGGATCCTGTGCCAACAAAAAATTTTGAAGGAGCAGCATGCACACCAATATATTAAAAAGTTTCTTCATGCACATTTGGGTTTTGAAATTAAGAAGCAAGTCTCAGAACGTTCATTTGTGTTTAAGAATTGTTGAGGAAAGTTATATATTTCAATGGAACTGGCCAAAATCATAAAATCTATTGTTGTTGCTTTTCACCAAATGCAAGGTCACCTGCATCGCCAAGGCCGGGAACAATGTACCCTTTAGCTGTAATTTCATTGTCAATATCACCACACCATATTTTTGCCTGTGGTACTTCGCGCCTTACATATTCAATGCCTACATCACAGGCTATTGCACATACAATATGTACCTGCGAAGGAGTACCTTCTCCCAATAATTCTTGAAGTGTTTTTACCAAGGAAGCGCCTGTTGCCAGCATGGGATCGCAAATAATAAGGATCCTGTTATCCAGCAGCGGGCAACTCACATATTCAAGATTGATCTCAAAACTACCATCGCGGTGATGCATGCGGTAAGCACTAATAAAGGCATTGTCGGCCCGGTCGAAATAATTGAGTAAACCAGTGTGCATAGGCATTCCAGCCCTCAGAATGGTAGCTAAAACAGGCTGTTCCTTCAGCACCATCGAAGCATGGGTACCCAAAGGTGTTTCTATTTCCTTGGTTACATAGGGAAGACCTTTACTGATTTCGTAGGCCATTACCTCAGCTATTCTTTCGAGATTCCTTCGAAACCGCATCCTGTCCAGTTGAATTGTTGTATCCCGTAGTTCGCTTACCCAATTGCTGATAAGGCTGTTCTTTTCACTTAAATTGATCACCATTATTACAAGAATTGTCTGTTTTTTTAATGCTTATGTCTGAATCCGCCATCTTTGCCATCCAAAGATTACAAATGTCGAAATTTATCGTTGAATAAAAGATTATTTATTGTTTATGGAATACAGAGCTATTGGATTGATGAGTGGAAGCAGCCTTGACGGGCTGGATATTGCATTTATAATTTTTACCGAAATCGCTGGTAAATGGGAATATGAAATTGAAAAAGCTGATTGTATTCCTTATCCGGAAGCTTGGAAAATGAGGCTATCGGAGGCTTCGGGGCTTGACGCAAAATCTTATTTACAATTACACACAGATTATGGTCATTACCTCGGTGCATCGGTTATGGATTTTATTTCAAAAAACCAACTGGAGCATCGGGTACAAATGGTGGTAAGCCATGGGCACACCGTTTTTCATGAGCCAGCCTCTGGTTTTACAGCACAGCTAGGGGACGGGTCAGCACTGGCAGCAAGCACTGGCATCAATGTAGTAAGCGACCTGCGCGCCATGGATGTTGCCCTTGGTGGACAAGGTGCCCCGATTGTGCCCATGGGAGAAAAATTACTCTTCCCGGATTACCCATTATTGCTCAATCTGGGAGGTATTGCCAATATCAGTGCCGCGCTGCCCGATGGCTATATTGGCTATGATATTTGTCCGGCAAACAGGGTTTTAAACCAATTGGCACTGCAAAAAGGATTTGCCTATGACGAAGGGGGACAACTGTCTTCAAAAGGTTTTGTGCGGGATGAGGTGCTGGCTGTGCTTAATCAGCAGGCTTATTATAAGCAGCCTTACCCCAAATCGCTCGACAATGGATTTGGTACCGACACCCTATTTCCGATACTGCAAAAAGCCAACCTGAGTACACAAGACGCTTTGCGTACCATGGTAGAACATATTGTAATACAGATAACCCGCAATACCGGCCGGCTTGCTCAGAAATTGTCAAAGGAGCACCCATTACAAATGCTTGTAACAGGAGGAGGAGCCTTCAATTCCTTTTTAATGGGGCGGCTTCAAAATAGCCTTTCCCCATTAGGTATTACCTGTGTGGTGCCTGATGAACAAACGGTACAATATAAGGAAGCACTGATAATGGCTTTACTTGGCTTACTTCGTTGGCGCGAATCGGACACGGTCATTAAATCAGTAACAGGTGCCCGTAGAGCAAGTATAGGCGGAGCCGTATGGATGGGGCAGGATGCTTAAATCCACATTTTATAATTTTAATATTAAATTATACACTTTAGTTTCAGACTATCGAAGGATGTTGACAGTGCCTGAAAGTAAAGGCAATTGATCGTTTAGTTTGATTTTATAAACATAAGTGCCAACGGGTAATGGCTTGCCATTTAAGTTTCCATCCCAGGGCAGCGCGTTTCCTTTTGCACTAAAAACAAGCTTGCCGTAACGGCTGTACACGCCGAGTTCATACAAAGGATAAGCTGCCAATGCCGGAATATTCCAACGGTCATTAAGCCCATCTCCATTTGGGGAAAAAGCGGTAGGAATATAAACATCATCAAAAAGCGACACAGCTACAGTATCTGAAACAATTCCACAACCGTTTAGTGCTGTAGCGCTTAAAATATAATTTGTATTTGCCCTTGGGCTTACGATAGGCTGCAACGCCTGCGGATTGAGGATATCGGGCGAACTGTTCCAAAAAAAAGTCGACCATTCCCCTTTTACCAAGCCCTCCAACACAGCTTCTCCGCCCTCAACAATGGTTTTATCAGGCCCGGCATCAACAGAAGGTAATTTATATACTTTCAAAACGATGGTACCAGAATCAGTACATCCCAAAGCATTGCTTATCAATACCTTATATGTGGTAGTAGTATCCGGCCATGCTGTGGGGTTGGGTATATTGGTATCCGAAAGCCCAAAAGATGGAGTCCAACTATAGGTAAGTCCCCCGCTTGCGGTAAACTTTGTAGTATCACCCAGGCACAAAGCGGTATCCGCACTTACCAGATTTAGGGTGGGATTGGGTTGTATCTCTACGGCAAAGGCAGTATCATCTATACAACCTGAAGCAACCTGGGCTGTAAGCGTATAAATACCCGATTGCAATTGATTTGTCTGCGTGATGGTAACCACCGGGCCATTGGCAGTAAATCCATTTGGCCCTGTCCAAGTAAAATTTGCCTGCCCTGTTGCGCTTAATACCAAATTGTTTCCACTGCAAACCGGGCTATTGCTATTGGCCACAGCACTTATTTGGGGGTTCACCACCACCCTGAATGGTGAGCTTAAAATGCGGCAGGGTAATGAATTAATATTGCCTGTTTCTGCTACGCTTAACCTGTATTCATAGGTTCCTGCAGGCAAATTTGCCGAAACAGGTGCTACCAACTGCAAACTGTTTGCGTTTGGAATATCGCTCCATGAAGCTGTTCCGATTCTTGCCTGCCACTGATACACCGGATTATTAAAGCCAGGCGATATACTGGCATTAAAAGTATAAGAAGTGTCTTTACCCTCACAAACATTTACGTTGGTGGAAGCCTGCCCAAATATGGAGGTGGTAAGCTGTGGCCCACAAGGTCTAAAAGTGATATCATCGAGTGCCAGATCGTTACCACATCCACCCGTTGCGTTGTTTACAATGCGTAAAACCACTTCTCCCACATTAGCAGGCGTTGTAAAAAAAAATCCTTCTTGACGCCAGGTTGGAGCTGAGGTTGCGGGAATATTACCACTATTAAAAGTTTGCAATACGGTTCCGCCGGTAGTTTCAATACTAAATGTAAGATTGGGCTGAATGCCGTTGGAATTACAGGCAGTTGGTAACATTACATTCATAATCCAGGCAGCAAATTCGTAAGTTGTAGTAGGGCACAAGCCTTGCACTGTTTGTACATAAAAGGCACTAGGTTGCAGGGAGGCATTTACCAGCATAAAGTAACCATTGGTATTTCCTGTATGGTCACCACCAAGGCTGTGCCACGAGTTTCCAAAACAGTTATTGGTATTGTTTCGTACCGTATAAAACCCATCATTCGGACAATCGGCACTCAGGAATTGATAGCCGGTTGTTGCTGCAGCCAATTGAGGGCCGGGGTTTGAGCCACTACCAAAGGTTATATTTACTATTGCATCGCCCAAACTACCAGTGCATAACTGTGCAAATAATATATTCGGATTAAGGTAGATAAGGAAGATTAGCGCAAATAATCGAAGGAACATTTCACAAATATCAGGATTTGACATCAAAATTATACTTCCTTTTACATTGATTAGCAGTGTTGGTTTTGTGTTTTAACCAAGTTTTCTATGGCAGGGAACCCAAACTTACCCATCTTTGCGGCCTTTAACTGGATACGACTTATAAATTTACAAAACAAATACGATGAAAAACATTTGGTTATTGGCGGGAGGACTCGCTATACTGTCAGCAGGTTGCAATAGTGCAACCAAGGGCGATGATGAGAATCTCGCAAAAGGCCCTTTTACCCTTTCAGGTGAAATAGTAGGTATGGATACCGGCACCCTTGAAATTTTGTACCCTTTGGCCGATAGCAGCCATACCGATGAGGTAACAGTAAAAAATGCAAAGTTTACTTATGAGACGAACTTAAGTGAGCCTGTAAACATGATCCTACGGGTAAAAGGTACCCGCGGCGAGGAACTGGCATTTTTTGCAGATCCGGGAAAAATGACCTTAAAGGGAAACAAAGACTCCGTTTACGCTGGCGTAATTGAGGGCGGAGCTACCCAAAAGATATTTAAGGCAGGTGAGGAAAAGATCAAAAATATCATGAGTTCAGGCGAAGCACTTTATATGCAATACATGCAGGCTCAGCAAAGTGGCGATAGTGCTACCATGCTTAGAATACAGGATGCGTTTACCAAAATGCAGGGAGAGGCAGTTACCTTTGCTAAGGAATATGCTGTAGCGAATCGGAATAGTGTGGTAGCTGCCTATTATGGTTTGCTTTACCTGAACGAACCAGGCAAGGCGGAAAACGTTCAAATGCTCTATGATACACTAACACCTGCAGTTAAGAAGAGCTATTTTGGTGGAAAGCTGGAAAGCATTGTAAGTTCAGCCACTAAAACAGCAGTAGGCCAAATGGCTCCCGAATTTAGTCAGGCAGATACTTCAGGAAACCCAATCAGCCTTTCTTCGCTTCGTGGAAAATATGTACTTATAGATTTCTGGGCAAGTTGGTGTGGACCCTGCAGACAGGAAAACCCCAATATTGTAAAGGCATATGCCGCTTACAAGGATAAAGGATTTGATATTTTGGGTGTATCGCTCGATCAGCAAAAATCTGACTGGTTAAAGGCCATTGAAACTGACAAATTATATTGGAATCAGGTGAGCGATTTAAAATACTGGGAAAATGATGTTGCCAAACTTTATGGAATACAATCCATCCCCGCAAGCTTTTTGCTGGATAAAGAAGGACGAATTATTGCCAAAAACCTGCGAGGTGCTGAACTGGAAGCCAAACTTGCAGAGTTGATGCCTTAATAAATTATTGATCTTTGGAATCTGATGGATTCCCCTGAAAACGCCGGCTCAAATTGCCGGCGTTTTTTATTTCCCTTTATAAGCTCCATAACCCTTTCAGGAAATATTTCTCCCATCCATCCTATATTTTATTCCTTAAAAAAAATTCTCACTTACATTTACGACATGGAGAATGTGCTAGAAATAAACAATCTTAGTAAAAACTATGGTTCGGTGAAGGCTTTACAAAATGTAAGTTTTGTAGTACCGGAGGGCACCATATTTGGTATTCTCGGGCCTAACGGTAGCGGAAAAACAACGATGTTGGGTATTTTAATGAATACCCTGCTTTCCACTTCAGGAAGCATGCTGCTTTTTGGGGAAACACCCAACGAAAACCACCGCAAACGAATTGGTACTTTATTGGAAACACCCAATTTTTACCACTACATGAATGCGGTGAACAACCTGAAAATTGCCTCAGTCATCAAAGGCATAGCACAACCGGATATTGACGGCGTTTTGAAAACTGTTGGACTTTACGAACGAAAAAACAGTCCGTTCAGTAGCTATTCCTTAGGTATGAAACAACGACTCTCTATTGCCTCCTGCCTGCTTGGTGATCCGGATGTGATGGTGTTTGACGAACCTACCAATGGGCTAGACCCTAATGGTATTGCGGAGATCCGGCAGTTGATTACCGCCATGGGGGCAAAGGGTAAAACCATAATAATGGCAAGCCATATGCTGGATGAAGTAGAAAAGGTTTGTACCCATGTTGCCATCCTGAAAAAAGGAACGCTGCTTGCTTCAGGGCATGTAGATGAAATATTGGCGAATGACGACATCATAGAACTAGGTGCGGCTAACCCGGAAATACTTATGGAAGTGATGAACTCCATGAAAGGGCAACAGGGTATTTTCAAGCTAACTGACCAAAAGGTTGCTGTTCATTTTAAACAGGATAGTGTGCAGATTGCCGACATCAATCAACACTGTTTTGAGCATGGCGTAGTACTTAATCACCTGCTGTTGAAACGAAAAAGCCTGGAAGCGAAGTTTATGGAATTGACGAAATAGGGGCAAACGGTGAGAAGTGAGAGTAGTGAGAGTAGTGAGAGTAGTTAGAGACGTGAGAGACGTGAGAGTAGTGAGAGACGTGAGAGACGTGAGAAGTGAGATAGTGAGAAGTGAGAGACGGGAGAGTAGTGAGAGTGGTGAGAGACGTGAGAAGTGAAACGAGAGACGTTAGAGAATTGAGTGTGGTCAGAGAATTGCGACTTGTAAGGTTAACCGGGAAAAGGCAGGGTGTGGTAAACAAAAGCCGGGGCGCTTGCCGGAGACATTGCTAAAACAGGGTAAGAAAGATTTCGGGGGGTAAAGTCCAGGGCGGATGACATTGCTGGTAAATAAAAGCTCCGTTAGGAGCGACATATCGGTAGCTGCCGGTGAAGCCGGCGGATCGGAAGAAAAAAGACGGAAGCAGAATCCCGTAGGGATGACACGCGGAGGAGCGGCTAATGTGAGAGAGTGAGAGACGGGAGAGAGTGAGAGACGTGAGAGTAGTGAGAGACGGGAGACAGTGAGAGACGGGAGATAGTGAGAGACGGGAGAGAGTGAGAGAGTGAGAGAGTGAGAGAGTAGAGAGAGACGGGAGACAGTGAGAGACGGGAGAGAGTGAGATAGTGAGAAGTGAAACGGGAGACGGGAGAGAATTGAGAGTGGTCAGAGAATTGTGACTTTAAAGGTTAACCGGGAAAAGGCAGGGTCTGATAAACGAAAGCCGGAGCGCATGCCAGACACATTGCTAAAACAGGATAAGAAAGATTTCGGGGGGTAACGTCCAGGGCGGATGACATTGCTGGTAAATAAAAGCTCCGTTAGGAGCGACATATCGGTAGCTGCCGGTGAAGCCGGCGGATATAAAGAAAAAAGACGGAAGCAGAATCCCGTAGGGATGACACGCGGAGGAGTGGCTAATGTGAGAGAGTGAGAGACGTGAGAGAGTGAGAGATGGGAGATAGTGAGAGTAGTGAAACGGGAGACGAGAGACGTTAGAGAATTGAGATAGTGAGAGTAGTGAGAGACGTGAGATAATTAGAAGTGAAACGGGAGACGTTAGAGAATTGAGAGTGGTCAGAGAATTGCGACTTTAAAGGTTAACCGGGAAAAGGCAGGGTGTGGTAAACAAAAGCCGAGGCGCATGCCAGACGCATTGCTAAAACAGGATAAGAAAGATTTCAGGGGGTAACGTCCAGGGCGGATGACATTCCTGGTAAATAAAAGCTCCGTTAGGAGCGACATATCGGTAACTGCCGGTGAAGCCGGCGGATATAAAGAAAAAAGACGGAAGCAGAATCCCGTAGGGATGACACGCGGAGGAGTGGCTAATGTGAGAGTAGTGAGAGACGTGAGAGAGTGAGAGACGTGAGAGTATTGAGAGACGTGAGATAGTGAGAAGTGAAACGGGAGAAGTGAAACGGGAGAAGTGAAAAGTGAGAAGTGAAAAGTGAGAAGTGAAAAGTGAGCCGGCAAACGAGAAATATGATGTATTCTCTCAACATCAATAAAATGCCCGAATGAAATTGAATATTAAAAGAATGCTTAAAAGATTACAATGAAACAACTGTTACAATTAGAATGGATGAAGGTAAAAGGATACAGAACTTTCTGGATTCTGATGGGATTGTTTGTGGTAAGTATGGTTGGCATCAATTATATTTATTGGGAACTCAAACAGCAAGTGAGTAATTCGGGAGATGTACTCACCAAAACAGCCGGGACCCTTATTTTCGGAGACTTCAGCTTTCCGGGTGTTTTTAAAACAGTAACCCAAATGAGCAGTTGGCTGCTATACTTTCCGGGTTTCATTATTATTTTCCATATTTCCAATGAATTCAGTTTCAAAACGCATCGGCAAAATATTATTGACGGCCTAAGCCGTCGTCAGTTTGTGTTGGCAAAACTCGCTGTTTCCTTTTTACTGGCAATCTTATGTACGCTGCTAGTGGCACTCACTTCTATTGGATTTGGGTTGGTAACAGGCGGTGGCACCATCACCATAGAAGGGCTTACTTACCTCGGTTACTTTTTTGTGCAAAGTTGTGTTTATATCCTGTTTGCGTTTACACTCGGCATGCTGTTACGAAGAGCTGCTTTGGCAGTAGGAATCTTCTTTATTTATGGACTTATTTTCGACATTATGCTTGCCGGATGGATCAGTAAAACCACAGGCAATTCGCTTGGATTTTACCTGATGCCGCTTCAGGTAGCCGATGAAATGAATCCGGTATTTGAAACAATTAAAAAAATGGTGGTGGATACCAACAAGCAAATTGCCTTGTTGATCAGCCTTGCCTGGATCCTATTTTATTGCATCTTTCCCATCAAGAAATTTGAAACCGAGGATCTGTAGCTTCGTCAAGTCGGAATCAGTTGGGATAGCGCCATTTTTATTTCCGGGTAAGTAAATTCAAAACCAGCCCCCCGAATTTTTTCAGCGCTAACGGTGGTACTTTTTAGTACTTCCACACTGCGTTCGCCCATCATTATTTTCAGCACAAAAGCTGGAACAGGTAAGGTAATAAAAGCCTTTCCAAAGCGCTGTCTTGCAAGAGCAAGCGTAAGCTCCTTATTGCTAACAGGATTAGGCGCTACAGCATTGTAAATACCACTTAATGCTTTGTTTTCCAGCGCAAATTGAAAAATGTTACACAGATCCTGCACATGGACCCAACTGACCACCTGCCGGCCATGACCGAGTACCCCAGCCACCCTTAGATCAAGTGGTTTATTAAATTCGGGCAAGGCTCCCCCCTCGTTGCTTAATACAATACCTATACGGCAAATAACCAACCGCACCCCCATATCGGTAACCGGTTTTACGCTCTCCTCCCACAAGTGACAGGTATCGCCTAAAAAACCCGGTGCATAAGGTTCATTTTCAGTAAATGGAGATTTGTCGTATTCCCCATCTGCTCCATACCAGCCTATTGCTGAAGCACTTACAAAAGTTTTTACCAAACCCTTGCAGCGTGCTATGGCATCCAATAGTAATTTACTGCTATTGATTCTGCTATCAAGAATCTCCTTTTTGTAAGCATCTGTCCAGGGTTCTGCAACCACTCCTGCTCCGGCAAGATGTACTATGCCATCAGCCGCCGCTACCGCAGCATCATCAATTTTACCCCCTCTTACATCCCAACCAGCAAAAGTTACCTGATCACCCCAGCCTTTTTCCTTTTTTGCTGTTGCCGGATTTCGGGTAAGTATGGTTACCGTGTACCCGGCTTTTAGCAGCGTATCTGTTAAAGCGGTTCCTACCATTCCGGTGCCGCCCGATATTAAAATATTCATGATGGAAAGGTATACAATTTATAACCTCATAAACAAAAGTAAAGCCCAAAGGTTGTTGCAAAAAAATCCCCACTTACCAAGGTAAGCGGGGATATTCATAAAGCAAAATCCTTTAATCAATCTGGTTTTTCGCCATGTAAAAAATTATTCAGCGTACTGATGGTACCTTTATTTTCATCATCTCCTTTTACCGTTGCCCTGCTGTAAAAATCTTCCACATTGGCAATGGTATTATGTAACTCAAGATTACGACGAACATAGGCCGGGGTATCTTCAAAAGCATTGGTTCCATCAAAATTGGAATTATAGGAAAGATTCCGCAATCTCACTATCCGCTCCTGCGCCCGCTTTTTTTGCATTTCCTCTTCCGATAAATCCGCTTCTATGCTTTCACTATCAATTACTACCGCGGTTTTTTTAGGAGCCATTTGTTCCGGTTGCTTCTCTACAGGTTCATCGAAAGATATAGTCAACCCTTCATTCAAATCCTCTTTAGGGATTTCAATCTGCAAGGTAGGTTTCAGCATTTCCTCGTCTGAAGTTTCCGTTGGCTTGGGTGTTTCCTTTTCAAGCTCCGGATTCCGCTTTACTTTTGACTCTTGAACATAAACATTGGCCGGTTTATTCAGAAAATCAAATAATTCCCTCTGAACAGGAATGTTTTGTTTCGGCAATAACTCCGGTGTAGTATCGAGTTCCGCCTCTACTGCTACAGTGGTATCAATAGAAGATGCCGGCATATCAATAGAAAGTTCAAAAACAACTGGCTTATCATCAAACAGGGGATTTTCTTCTTCGGGATTTTCCAGCGTTGGTTCAAGGCTTCGAGTCAACCCGGGGTAGCCAAATTTTTGATCTTCCAGATCAGTTTCCTCCTCTTTCAGCAAAGGCATTATCATCTCATTAGTTTGCCTTTCAGGGGCAGGTTCCGGGGCAGGTGTTTCCATCTTTTTCTCTTCACCCGCAATGCCGAGTGTCATTATAATAGGTGCCGGAGCCGCCTCCTTTTTAGGTTGAGGTTTCACAAATGGATCTTTATGATCAAAACCAGTAGCAATCAAAGTAATACCAATTTTATCTCCAAGGGTATCATCGTATCCCATACCCAAAATAATATCAGATTCTTCACCGGTTTGCTGCCGCAGATAATTCTGTATTACTTCTACCTCATCCATGGTATACTCATATTCCCCATTTGAAGAAGTGATGTTCAGCAAGATCCACTTGGCTCCTGCAATATCATTGTCATTCAGTAAGGGCGAATTGGCTGCGGCTTCAATGGCCTCCTGAGCCCTGTTTTCTCCTCCTACCTGTGCACTGCCAAGGATAGCAACACCACCATCCCGCATTACAGTGCATACGTCGGAAAAATCAACATTTATCTGACCGGTTGAGTTGATGACATCGGTAATACATTTAGCAGCTGTACACAAAACATCATCTGCCTTGGCAAACGCCTCCTTCATTTTAAGGTTACCAAACTGATGGCGTAATTTATCATTACTAATCACCAACAAAGTGTCCACCTGTTCTTTCAGTTCGGCCACACCGGCCTGCGCCTGTGCCATTCTGCGGGGTCCTTCATAACCAAACGGCGTGGTTACAATTCCCACGGTAAGGATGCCAAGATCGCGGCATATTTTGGCCACAATGGGAGCACCACCCGTACCGGTTCCGCCACCCATACCTGCTGTAATAAAGGCCATCTTCGTATTGACCTCCAGCATTTTCCGGATCTCTTCGAGACTTTCTTCTGTTGCCTGTTTACCAATATTTGGATTGGCACCGGCTCCTAGTCCACTCGTAAGGTGAGGACCGAGCTGTATTTTATTGGGCACATCACTTAAAGCGAGTGCCTGTGCATCCGTATTGCACACAATAAAATCAACGTTTTGTATGTTTTGTCCATACATGAAATTCACCGCGTTTCCGCCGCCGCCGCCAAAGCCAAGTACCTTAATGATATTTGATTTTTGTGGGGGCATATCAAAATGTATCATAAAAAATGGTTTAGATAATTAGTAAGTAAAAAGATTTTTTTCAGCTATATATATTGAGTTCCTTATTTTAATTCTGCATCTACATCGTCTTCCCGAAAAATATCATAAATAGAATCTTTCATTTTTGACCAGATAGAAGGCTGCCTCATTCTCTGGGGAACAGCAGGTATTTCGCGCTGAATGGCTTCCTGCTGTATTTCTTCAGCGGAAAGTGGCCGGATAAATTCCTTAGGCCTAATCACTTCAGCATTTACTGTAGAAAATTCCTTCAGATTACGTTCATAGTCATTGTATCCTTTTAATATCAAACCAATACAAGTGCTGTACATGGGTTTGGTAAGCTCTGAAATATGACCACTTGCAAGATGCTCATTAGGGAACCCGATCCGCGCATTCAACCCGGTTTGGTATTCTGTAAGTTGTAGCAGATGTTTTAATTGGGAGCCCCCACCGGTAAGAATAATACCGCCATTGAGCATCCTGTTTTCCATTCCTACCTGTTTAAGGTGGTAAGTAACAAAATCAAGAATTTCACTCATACGCGCCTGTACGATTTGTGCCAATGTTTTTACACTTACCTGCTTAGGTGACATGCCCCGTATACCGGGAATGGTAATGATAGCATTGCTTTTTGCTTCCTGCGCAAGTGCACTGCCAAACTGTACTTTCATGGCTTCTGCCTGACTTCTCAGAACGCTGAGTCCTGTTTTGATATCGTTGGTAATATTTTCGCCGCCAAAAGGAATTACAGCTGTATGCCGTAAAATACCTTCCTGAAAAACCGCAAGATCACTTGTGCCACCACCGATATCGAGGATGGCTACTCCTGCTTCGAGATCATGTTCGCACATAACCGCATCGGCACTTGCTAATGGTTGCAGTACAATATCTTTAATAGACAACTGACTCTTATTTACGGCCCTTGTGATATTACGGATAGCATGGCGGTCACCGGTAATGATGTGGAAATTAGCCCCCACTTTTACCCCGCTGTATCCAATCGGATTTTTAATATGTTGAAAATTATCAACGGTAAACTCTTGTGGAATTACATCGATAATCTGGTCTCCCGCAGGAATATAGGTTTTCCGTTGGTCGGCGATAAGCCTGTCAACATCAAGTTGAGAAATTTCATCTTCCAGGCTCTGCCGAACAAGATCACCCCGGGTTTGCAGGCTTTTGATGTGGTGACCCGCAATCCCCACATAAACTTCCATGATATTAAGATTAGGGTTGCTTTCGCGGCAGCTTGTCATGGCTTCATTGATAGCCTTGACAGCATTTTCAATATTCAAAACTTGTCCGTGCTGCACTGAGTTATTGCTGCCGGCCCGACCAAATCCAAGAATTTCCAGTTTGCCATATTCATTTTTTCTTCCGGCAATGGCAGCAATTTTTGTGGTACCTATATCAAGCCCCACAATAACCGGATTCTTATTTACATTGCTTTTGGTTCCTGGTGTTGGGGGAAATTCAACCGGACCCTGATTGGTGTTACTGGTATTCATAGTTGTATGTTTTAATTATTTTGTGTTTTGGGCATTATAGCCTTTGGCTTTGGTATTTCTTTTTTATCTGTTGTTTCTGTTTTTATTTTTTCCTGTTTTACATTTTCTTCTTTTACCGGTGCTTTTCCCTCAGGCATAACCGCTTTTTCCTGATTTTTGTCTGAAGAATTGATGCTGACATCAGAATTTTCCTTCTCTTTTTCCGAATCTTTTTTCACCTTGTCGCTTCCAGCGGGAAGCGGCAAATCTTCCACGATTCTTCCGACCCCAATAGAGCTGGTAACGGAGCTCTCATTGACGATCTTTTTATTTTCGTTGACTATACGATTGAAAGCATTCATAGCAGCCGTCCGATCTTCCCTTGTTACTTCAGAAGTACTTCTTGAGACTACGATCTGATTAGCATAAGAGGCATTGATACGTTCATAAGTATCCAGAGAACCGGAAGCCGCAAGCAATTTGTAAAATACGCCCAGTCGGGTGAACATGCCTTGAGGATCTGAACCGTCTCCAAGATCGACCAAATGAAGTCCAACCGTTGGAACCATCACAATCTTTGCTTCTTTGGAAACATCAATTTGTGCCACCTGTGCCAGCCAAAATGAATCCTGCATAATCCACTGCCCCATTCCGATAATACGACCGAGCAGCTCTTTGTTTTTTTCTAATTTTCGCTTCACCGGAACGCCGGTAAATACCGGAACATTCAGGTGGTACTCGGGGTCCAAAGGCATCTCCAACAAGTCGGGATCAAGATAAAATTGCTTCCCACTTTCATCAATGCATCTTGCAACAGGATGGGGTTCATCAATTAAAACATGCAATACCTGATTGTTATCAAAATACAATTGCGCATCAGCCACCCATGGATTTCGTTCCAGTGCATTTTCAATAGCTTTCAGATCAAATAAATGCAGAGGAGTCCCTTGTGGTTTACGCTCCATTAACTTTTCAATAATCCTGTTAACAGATTCATTATTTACAAATCCGCCTTCCTGACCTCTTAGATAATCAATCTGAATATCAAGACAAGGTTTGGCATCCTTGGTTTTAATGGCACTCAACAACAGCAAACCACCTCCAATGGCTGTTCCCATCAGGAACAACCTTAGTAGCATAGTTTGTATGTTGATTCCTTTAAACATTTTCTTTCTTTAGTTCCTGCTTTTTTGCAATATTTCCTTAATCTCCGGTATCATCGCATCTATATCTCCGGCTCCGGCAGTTACCAGTACATCCACCGGATGTAGTTGTAACCACTCATTCAATAAATTTTTTTCCAATAAGGTTACCCGTTCCATTTTATTTCCAATCAGTTCGCTCGTCACCCCTTCCATGGGCAACTCTCTTGCCGGGTAAACAGGTAATAAAACAGCTTCATCTGCCAGCATCAGAGAAGTTGCAAATCCATCTGCAAAATCCTTGGTTCTCGAAAAGAGGTGGGGCTGAAAAATCACGGCAACTTTTTTGCCAGGATACATATTTCGCACACTCTTCAATAGTGCTTCGAGCTCGCTTGGATGATGTGCATAATCATCAATAAATACCGGCGTCCCAGTGCTCCCATCAAGAATATATTCAAACCGGCGCTTTACTCCTTTATAGGCTGCTACTGCCTCTTTAATCGCTACTACCTTAATATCCAGCAGTTTTGCCACCGTAATGGCCACCAACATATTTTCGATATTGTGCAGCCCACCTGTATTTAGTTGTACGCCTTTGAAAGCCACACCTGAAACCATGGCATCAAAGCGATAACCATTCCCCTGCACCTCAATATTTTCTGCATAAATATCCGGTTCGTCTTCTTCATCGTGATGCTCGTGCTCTTTGGAAACAATATTTTCCATGGCTCCTTCAAGCTGATAAGTCAATTGCCTGCGCACCATGGCTTCATTCAGCCGTACCAGTTCCTGCCTACGGATAAGTACCCCCGTTGGTTTTGTTTTTGATGCAAAATCTACAAAGGCCTGTTGCATGGCATCGGCGGTTTTATAGATATCGAGATGATCGGGATCCATAGAAGTAACTACCGAAATATCCGGGCTTAATTTTAAAAAGCTGCGGTCAAATTCATCGGCTTCAATTACGGAAACCTGATTGGCAGAAGACCAGAAATTGGTTCCATAGTTTACCGAAACCCCACCCAAAAAAGCATTACAACCATACCCGGTATGCCGCAGCAAATGAGCAACCATGGTACTGATACTTGTTTTACCATGGGTACCTGCTACACAAATATTAAATCCCGTTTGGGTAATCATCCCCAATACATCGCTTCGCTTTACAATTTTATAATCCCTTGCCTGATACCATTTCAATTGTGATTGGGTAGCCGGAATAGCCGGGGTATATACCACAAGCTGAGCCGACTTATCTAGTAAGGATACATCGTCGAAATAATGCACAGCAATCCCTTCTGCCTCAAGTTTGCGCGAAAGTGGCGTAGCCGTTTTATCATAACCGGAAACCTTCACTCCTTTGTGATTAAAGAAACGGGCAAGCGCACTCATCCCAATTCCTCCGATTCCTATGAAAAAAATACTTTTTATATCGTCAATGTTCATCATGTATTTTCTATATCCTTTAAAATTTCCTTTGCAATTACTACGTCTGCATCTGATGCTGCAAGGTGTTGAATATTATTACTCAATTGCATCCGTAAGCTTTTATCCAATGCCAAATCCAATGCTTGAGACATCAAGCGCCGAGGTGCGTCTTTATCGGATACCAAAATCGCTGCATTCTTATTTACCAATGCTATTGCATTTGCCGTTTGATGGTCTTCGGCTGCATACGGGTAAGGCACAAATATGACCGCCTTATGGGTAAGGCAAAGCTCTGTAACACTCATAGCCCCCGATCGGCTAATCACCATATCTGCTGCCCGATACGCTGCATTCATATCGGATATAAATGCACTAACATATACACCCATTTTTGATTTTACTAAACTGAGTGCCTCTGCTTCGAAAGATTTTCCGGTTTGCCAGATCAATTGAAAACCCTCGTCAACCCAAAGTCCTATCCGGCTTGCAACAGCCATATTTATTGACAATGCCCCAAGACTTCCGCCTACTACCAATAAGGTAACCTTACCTGGGGTGAGTCCAAAAACAGCAAGTGCTTCAGCCTGACTTTTGTCCACAGCCAGAATTTCCTGCCGAACAGGATTTCCCGTAAATAATATTTTGGAAGCTGGGAAAAAGCGTTCCATACCCGGCGTACCCACAAAAACCCTTCTGGCTCTTTTGGCAAGCAACTGATTACTCTTTCCGCCAAAAGCATTGGCTTCATGGATATAAGTAGGGATACCCTTGCTCTGTGCGTAACGAAGCACCGGATAACTACTGTATCCTCCCACCCCAAATGCGGCTTCTGGTTTGAAACTGCTGAAGATATTACGTACCTGAAAAAAACTTTGAAACAGCTTCAGTGGCAAGGATACATTACGCCACCACTGTCCACGGTTCAACCCTGCAATATCTAACCCTCTGATTTCATAGCCTGCCTTGGGGACTTTCTCCATTTCCATTTTGCCCTTGGCACCCACAAATAATATTTCAATATCAGGTTCTATTTGCCGGAGCGCATTGGCCACAGCAACGGCCGGGAAAATATGTCCCCCGGTTCCCCCTCCTGCTATGATAATGCGCTTATTCGGCATGATTCTCTATTTGGTTTTCGTCTGTTACCGTTGCCAATACCGGCATATCTACCTGCCCTTCGGCCTGTTGTATATTCCTGCTTACACTCAAAATAATTCCAATGGCAAAGCAGGTAAAGAGAAAAGAAGTTCCGCCCATACTAATCAACGGCAGCGTGACTCCCGTTATGGGAAATAAACCCACATTAACTGCCATATTTATGGTGGCCTGAACAACCAATGTTATACTAAGCGCCAGAGCCAGAAAAGCTCCAAATGCCCTTGGTGCACTTCGAAGCAGCAGAATACATCTATATAAAAAAATCAGGTAAAGCATCATCACCAACATCCCTCCGGTAAGACCATACTCTTCAATGATGATGCTGAAAATAAAATCACTATAAGGATGGGGTAAATAATTTCTTTGCTCGCTGTTACCAGGACCAAGACCAAACCAACTGCCTTTAGCAATGGCAATTTTTGCCTGCTGCAACTGATAGGGAACAGCTTCTCCTTTTGCGTACCTGAAGTCCTGTATCCTTTTGATCCATGTACCAATTCTACCAGTTGATTGAATATCCCTTGAGATACCCGACTCCCATGCATTTTCATTTTCCCCATGCATAGAAGGATTGTAAGTGGCGGCGGCCATAATAACCAAAAGAATAACCGGCAAAGCAGCAATACCAATGGTTACCAGCAAATGCTTCATAGACACCCTTCCAAGAAACAGCAGCAATAATCCGGTAGCGCCAGTAAGTAAAGCTGTCGACAGGTTGGCCGGTGCAATGAGTAAACAAGTTATACCTATCGGAAGAACCAACGGCAGAAATCCTTTTTTAAAATCGCGGATCATTTTCTGCTTACGACTCAACTGCCTTGCGAGATACATGAACAAAGCAAGCCGGGCAAAATCGGAAGTTTGAAACGTAAGATTAATTACCGGTAACTTAATCCAGCGACTTGCTTCATTAAGGTTTGCCCCAAAAAATAAGGTATAGATCAATAACGGTATGGAAATCATGTATAACCATAGTGCCACTTTACTGAACAAGCGATAATCAGCCAGATGAGTGAAATAAATAATAGCTACCCCAATGATGATAAAGCTTACTTGCTTGAATAAAAAATACGAGGTGTTTCCCTGAAATTGGGCATAGGCAAGCGTACCTGTTGAGCTGTAAACAGCCAGCAGACTAAAGATGACAAGAAAAGCTACAATGCTCCAGATAACCCGATCACCTCGGGTATTCTGCCGCAGTAAAGCAATTCTTGCTTCATCCGATCCATCCAAATGGAGCTCTTCTGATATTTTTTTCCAGGTTTCCAATACTTATAATTCTATTACTGCATTTTTAAATTGTTTGCCCCGGTCTTCATAGTTTTTAAACAGATCAAAACTTGCACAGGCAGGCGATAACAACACCACATCACCCTTTTCAGAAATCTTATAGGCTGCTTTTACCGCATCGGTCATAGTAGTTACATCGATCAATTCCTTACCGGTTTGCTTCAACGCAGCATGAATTTTACTGTTATCTATTCCAAGGCAAATGATGGCTTTCACCTTCTCTTCTACCAACTCTTCAATCAGAGAATAATCATTTCCCTTATCTACTCCACCGAGGATCAACACAACAGGCTGATTCATATTTTCCAGTGCATACCAGGTGCTATTTATGTTAGTAGCTTTACTATCATTAATGTATTCCACCCCACGTATGGTTGCTACTTTCTCATTGCGGTGTTCAAGCCCCTCAAAGCTTGTAATGGCTTCACGGATCTTGGTGCTCCGGATATCTAAAATATTGGATGCGATACCTGCTGCCATTGTGTTGTATTGGTTATGCTTGCCTTTAAGCGCAAAATCATTGATATTCATTCTCACCTCTTCCTCTTTGAGTTTGAGTAGCATTTCTTCGTCTTTGATGTAAGCGCCTTGCCTTTCTGATTGTTTCATAGAAAATGATGTGGGATTGGATAAAATTGAAATGTTGTTGATATTTTGCATAGTCACAGGATCATCGGCGCAGTAAATAAAAAAGTCTTCCGGCTTCTGATTTTTTGTTATCGAAAATTTGCTCGCTACATAGTTCTTCATTTTGTAATCGTAGCGATCGAGATGGTCTTCCGTTATGTTGAGCAATATTGCTATATGTGGTCTGAACTCGATGGTATCATCCAATTGAAAACTACTGATTTCAGCGATATAAAGCGGGCTTGGCGCAACAGCTACCTGTCTTGCAAATGAAATCCCGATATTACCCACCATGGCGCAGTCGAGTCCGGCTGTAATACAGATATGATGCAGCAAAGAGGTGGCTGTACTTTTACCGTTGCTACCGGTAATAGCTACCAATATACTTTTACCCATATACCGATATCCAAATTCCATTTCGCCAATTATGGGGATACCCTGCTGCCTGATCTTTTTAATAATGGCTGCCTTTTCTGGTATTCCCGGACTTTTAATAATTTCAGCCGCATTCAGAATCAGCGCTTCGGTATGTCCGTTTTCTTCAAAAGCAATACCATGGAGTTGCAGCTCTTCGCGGAAAGGACGGGCAACAGGCTGGCTATCGGATACGAATACCTCATATCCCTTTTTAAGCGCGAGCAAGGCTGCCCCTACTCCACTTTCGCCGCCTCCCAATATGACTATCCTTTTTGCCAATTTCTTTACCTTATTTTTAAAGTCATTACAGCTGCAATAGCGCACACAATCGTGATGATCCAAAACCGCACTGCAATCTTGCTTTCATGAAATCCTAATTTCTGATAATGGTGATGTAAGGGACTCATCAGGAAAATCCTTCGCCCTTCCCCGTATTTCTTTTTGGTATATTTAAAATAACTAACCTGCAGTACCACACTTAAATTTTCTACCAGGAACACTCCGCAGAAAATGGGTATCAGCAACTCTTTACGAACAATAATGGCAAGTGAGGCAATAATTCCACCAAGTGCCAGACTCCCCGTGTCGCCCATAAATAC
Organism: Chitinophagales bacterium; assembly: GCA_038209595.1. GTDB lineage: Bacteria > Bacteroidota > Bacteroidia > Chitinophagales > Chitinophagaceae > Phnomibacter. The sequence continues at coordinate 12,069 of JBBQXO010000023.1, read as the reverse complement.
CTGTGCCGGATATGAATTGTACCAGAGAAAACCAACACAGGCTCCAATAAAGGCTCCGATAAAAATGGATAACTCTCCCAGGTTTGGGATGTACATAATATTGAGATACTCGGCGAATTTGATATTACCACTGGTATAGGCAAATAGTCCGAGACAGGCTCCGATAATGGCGCTCACCCCCGTGGCTAATCCATCTAAACCATCGGTAATATTTGCCCCGTTACTAACTGCCGTAATAATAAATATCACCACAATCGTATAGAGGATATAAGTAAAATCTTTAAGCCCTGAAGGCAAGAGTCTTGAATAATTGAACTCATGACTTTTTACAAAGGGAATGGTGGTAATGGGTGTACGTACCTTAACGTAGCGATAGCTTTTTCCGTCAATTACTTTTATAGATTCCCCTAATAAAACTTCCTTTTGACCCAGCTCCACATTAGGCCCTATTACGGCACGTTCTACTACTACCTTTTCGCTGAAATACAAGGTAGCTCCTACAATAATTCCGAGACCTACCTGCCCTGCAATTTTAAATTTACCCGCAAGGCCATCGGCATCAGCCTTTTTATAATCCTTACCAAGCGTTTTAGAAAGTCGCTTGGCACGTAGCTTTAAATAGTCATCTATAAAGCCAATCATGCCACACCAAACCGTTACCAAAATCATCAGCAGGATGTACAGATTTTCGATACGGGCAAACAATAAGGTGGGTAGCAAAATGGCCAACAGGATAATAAAGCCACCCATTGTTGGCGTATTTGCTTTCTGTACTTCACCGGGCAATCCAAGCTGTCGGACAGACTCACCTACTTGCAGTTTTTGCAACTTGCGGATGATTCTTTTACCGTAAAAAGTGGACAATACAAGCGACAGGATAACAGCAAGCGCCACCCTAAAGGTGATAAACTGAAATAAACCTGCTCCCGGTAGGTCAAATTCAGTACGTAGCCAACTAAATAAATGATATAACATATAATATTTTTATCCCCTGTTATCTGTCTTCAAAGCATTTTTCCAATTCTTCTTTATCGTCAAAGTGATTTTTTACCCCTTTAATTTCCTGGTATTTTTCATGCCCCTTTCCTGCTACCAAAACAATATCCTCCGGTTGCGCCATCATGACCGCCGCCCTGATTGCTTCCCTGCGGTCGGCAATCACAAGGGTTCTTCTTTTGTATTCGCTTTTAAGTCCGGTTTGCATATCTGCGAGAATGGCTGCCGGGTTTTCACCTCTTGGATTATCGCTGGTAAAAATGGCTTTCTGACTGTATTCGCAAGCAGCTTCTGCCATCAGGGGCCTTTTGGTTTTATCCCGATCGCCACCGCAACCCACCACCGTTATTACCGACTCGTATCCTTTCCGAAGCGATTTAATGGTAGTGAGTACATTCAGCAAAGCATCCGGGGTGTGTGCGTAATCCACAATGCCAACAATTCGGTCCTTTTTGCTCAGGCTAACATCAAAACGACCCTCGGCACCCGTGATACTGCTCAATGCTGCTAAAACCATGTCACTATCTTCCTCAAGCGCTAAAGCTGCTCCATAAACCGCTAAAACATTATAGGCATTAAAAGTGCCGATCAATCTTAAATGCACTTCATGGTTATTGATATCCATCATCAACCCGACAAGGCTATTTTCAATGATTTTTCCCTTGAAGTCAGCCATATTCAGCAAGCTGTAATAAAGGCGTTTTGCTTCTGTATTCTGAAGCATAATAGTGCCTCGTTTATCATCAAGATTGCTTAATGCAAATGCTGTAGGCGGTAATCCATCAAAAAATGATTTTTTAACCCGGATATATTCGTCAAAAGTTTTATGATAATCGAGGTGGTCGTGGGTAATATTGCTAAAAATACCCCCGGCGAAACGCAAACCCGCCATCCGTTGTTGATGAATGGCATGGCTGCTGCTTTCCATAAAAACATGGGTACAGCCAGCATCAGCCATTTGATTCATGAGATTATTTAGCTGAACCGCATCAGGTGTGGTGTGAGAGGCAGGAATAATATCGTCGTCAATCTGATTTTGTACAGTAGACAATAAACCGCACTTGTATCCAAGCGCCCTGAACAGCTTAAAAAGTAAAGTGGCAATGGTGGTTTTGCCATTGGTACCAGTTACCCCAACGAGGATAACCCGATGAGAAGGTTTATCAAAAAACTGATGAGCAGCATATCCGGCTGCCTTAGCACTATTGTTTACCAAAAGGTAGCAAACTTCTTCGTTTACCTCGTCTGGCATTTCTTCGCAAATAATAGCTTTGGCACCGGCAGCAATAGCCTTCCCGATAAACAAATGACCATCTACCTGTGTCCCCTTGATAGCAATAAATAAAAAGTCGCCGCCAGCCTGCCTTGAATCAATGGCAAGCCCTGCAATCATCAGGTCTTCCGATCCGCTGCGCTGCTTTATGGCAATTCCTTTTAATATTTTATTCAGTTCCATCATTTCTTCCAATCTCCATTAATTCAATGTCAATGTAATTTTTTGTCCTTTTTTTACTGTGCTTCCGGCGGCAATGGATTGGGTACTTACACGCCCCACTCCCTTTACTGCCACATACCACCCATTCTCTTCGCAGATCTTTAAGGCATCTTTCAATCCTACTCCTTTTAACTCTGGCATGAGCCCTTCAACATCATCAGATCCCAGCATGGTACCATTATGATTGGGGCTTGTAATTAAATGTGCTACCCCTTTATTCTTTGTTGAATCCTTATAGGGCATTTTCAATTCCGTTGCTATTACTTCCAACGATTTTTTGGTACCCGTATATAAATGGGATATCGAATCGGTTTTTGCCGTAAAAGGTTTGTATTGCTGCAGATAGCCGGCATACAATCTGTCTGCCACTTCGCGGAAAACAGGACCTGCTACCACCCCCCCATAAAAACGGGGAGCATGCTTTTTATTACGAATTACCACCACAATGGTATAGGCAGGATTATCTGCAGGAAAATATCCGGCAAATGAGGATTGATACATTTTGTCAGCATAGGAAATACCCTTGTCCGCTACAAGAGAAGTTCCGGTTTTACCTGCAAAACTGTAAGCCGGCGATTGGAGCTTAGAGGCTGTACCACGAAGTACCACCCCTTCCAAACATTGCTTAACCTGTAAGAGGGTTTCCGGGCTGCAGATTGCGGGATCCAATACAACCGGGTCGAATTGCTGCATCAGTTCCCCTTCCTTTAAAACCGAATTTACCAGATAAGGCTTCATCATTTTACCCCCGTTGGCTACTGCATTGTAGAGCATAGCAGTCTGCAAAGGCGTAATGGTGAGGTTATATCCAAAACCCATCCATGGCAAGGTTGTACTGCTCCACATGCGGTTACCCGGCTTATAAATCCTTGGTCTTCCCTCACCCGGCAAATCCACACCAGTAATGGTATCCATGTGCCATTTGTGTAAATACCTGAAGTAGGAGGAGGGCTTATTGTTAAAATAATAATATGCCAGTTTCGCCATTCCTACATTAGAGCTCTTTTCAAAAGCCTGTTGCACGGTAGCCTGATGCAATCCATGAATTTCGCTATCAAAAACCGTTCTGTTGCTTACATTCCAACGGCCTCCTTCCAGGTTGATGATAGAATTATTTGTAACGGCCTTTTCTTCAAGTACCGCCATCAGGGTGGTTAGTTTCCATGTACTTCCAGGCTCGGTAGCTGCCAGCGCATAATTATAATCTTCCCAGTAACTGCCATCGGATTGACGACCAAGATTGGCAATGGCTTTTACCTTACCGGTTTTTACTTCCATTACAATGCAGGTGCCATAAATAGCTTCATTATCAACCATCATTCTTTCAAGCGCCTGATGGGCTATGTCCTGAATCCCCACATCAAGATTGGTCACTACATCCAGTCCATCCTGCGGCTCGGTATCATTTCCTTCAATGGGAACGCCTGTACCACCCGCAATGTACCTTACCAACCTGCTGCCCGTTGTACCATTAAGGAAGCGGTCGTATTTTTTCTCCAACCCTACTTTATTACTATCTCTTGCAATACCAATGGTTCTGTTGGCCATTAGTTTAAAAGGATATAGACGTTTCATGCGGACTTCCGCAATAAAACCACTTTTATTTTTGCCTAATCTAACCAAAGGCAATTTTTTCAATGCCTCATATTCTGTAAAAGAAATTTTCCTTTTCAGCAAAGCATAGCGCTCGCCTCCCCGGTATCCTTTTTGCAGTAGCTTTTTATATTGCGAAGCTTTTTTATCTTTAAAAATCTTTGCAAGACCTTGAGACAGCGAATCAACATTTTCTTTGAATAGCATTCCTTCCTTTTCCCGAAGGCCATCCGCCATATAATCCACATAGATGTCAAATTCGGGAATCGAGGTACTCAACACCGCACCATCATCGCTGTATATGGTACCACGTTCCGCTTCAATTTGTTCGAGTTTAATCCTTGCCTTGTCAGCAAGTTCGGTCCAGTAGGTTCCTTCGGCTAGCTGAATATAGAGCACCTTGCCAACAATAGACAGGCAGAAAAGCAACAACCCGATGAAGATGATGTATGTTCTTGCTAATATGTCCTTTTTCGTTTCCATTGTTGTAAGGGCCAAACCCTTGTATCCGTTTTAATTTTTTAATTATTCTTTAGTCAATTTCTCTGTGCTTATGTGTACAGGTGGCTCCGTAAGGCGCTGCAAACCCAATGGCTCCACGGCTTTTGCCAATTCACTTTCTTTGGTACGGTACATCAGTTCTGCTTTCAGCGTCTTGTACTCGTACTGTAATTGTTTCAAGGAGTTTCTTGCCTTAGACATATTACGGGCATTGGTATCAGCATAATGTCCATTAGCGATATACAACATGGCGAGCAAACCCAGAAAAAGACCGAAAGGCACATAATGCACCAACCATTTGGCCTGCATCATATTATGCCCAACTCCTATTTTTCTTTTCTTTTCTGTGTTTTGTTCCATGCGTTGTTCCGCTTGATTATTTTTTTATGCTTCTTCTTGCTTTATTTTTTCATACACCCTAAGCTTGGCGCTTCTCGATCTTTTATTTCTTTTCAGCTCTTTTTCATCGGCCTCGATGGGCTTTTTATGCACCGGCTTGAAAGCACTTTTACTTTTGCTGCCGTAAACCGGATCCACCGTTTCTGTAAAACTGCCGAGTTTAAAAAACTGCTTTACTATTCTGTCTTCAAGCGAATGAAATGTGATAATAGCTACCCGTCCGCCCGGCTTAAGTAATCCTTCCACCTGCTCCAGCATTCGGCGAAGCGTTCCCATTTCATCATTCACCTCAATGCGCAGAGCCTGAAAAACCTGTGCATAATATCGTTGCGGGTTCCCCTTACTGAGGGTCTTTAGCAACTGTATCAAATCATTGATGGTGGCAAAAGGAGCAACTGATCTTTTTTCAACAATAGCGGCAGCCAGCGTTTTTGCGTTGGTCACCTCGCCATAGTTGCTTAGTATTTCCTGCAGCGCGATAGCGGATAAACCATTCAACACATGTGCGGCAGTCTGCTCTCTCCTGCTATCCATCCTCATATCAAGTGCCGCTTCAAACCGATAGGAGAAACCTCTTGAAGCCTCATCAAATTGATGACTGCTTACCCCGAGATCGGCCAATAAACCATCCATTTCGGTTATGCCATAAAGCCTGAGAAAACGCTGCAGGTGTTCGAAGTTTTGCGGCACGAAAAGCAACCGGTTATCTTTCGGCAGGTTGGCTGCAGCATCTGCATCCTGATCAAAAGCAATCAACTTTCCCTTGGGCCCGAGTTGCTTCAGTATCCCTGCACTGTGACCGCCCCCTCCAAATGTGCAATCGACATAAATGCCATCGGGCCGTATTTGCAAAGCTTTCAATGAAGCTTCAAACAGCACAGGCACATGGTACTCGTTTTCTGCGGCTATGGTTGGCTCATTTTTATCCTTTTGCGTCATACTTGCTTTTTACACATTTCCCGCTGCTCCTGTCCCAAGGATCCCACTTGCCATTGCACTGAGCTTTTCAGGTGTCAATGAATCAAAGAACTGCTGATATTTATTTTTGTCCCAAATCTCAATTTTATCAATATCACCGGCCAGTACAATCTCCTTGTCTAGTCCGGCGTATTCCATCAGGTTTTTTGGAAGATTTAACCTACCTGCGCCGTCAAACTCCACATAAATAGCTCCTGCTATCAAAGCCTTTCTAACCATCCTGTTTTCCCTGCTGTCGTAGGGGTTTACCTGCCGGAGCCGATCTTCTACCAATTTCCAATCTTCCAGCAAATACATCCACAAACACTCATCCATTCCTCTATTGATCACCAACATGCTTGTTCCTTCGGGCATCCGTTTGCGCAATGCAACAGGTACCAAAAAGCGGCCCTTCGCATCCAATGTGGCATCATGTTCACCCAAAAATCCAGTCATACCGGTAATTTACACTTTCTAACACAAAGTAACACTTTTTCCCACCATTCTACAAATTCACAATAATCCCAAATTATCCACACTCACAACTGACTCACAATCAACAAATTAATACAGTTTTCAAGGTTAATGTGAATTAGAGATGTGTATAACTTTGGATAACCTCCACCCCGATATCTAGCTTTATTTTTAAACAATGGCCTGCTCCCGCTTAGTAATCAGGGGTTTGAAAGCCGCTGCATCATGGAAAAAAGATCCGATAAGACAGGTCTTAAACTTGGGTTTATATCCCACCTGACGACGCCCGGATATTTCCCCGAAATAGTTTTATTCCTGAGAAAAGTTCCACAACAACGAAAGGATACCTGCATATCCCTAATTTTACTATATGAAGTTGCGTGCCTTAAAATATCTCTTGCCTTTTGGCATTTATCTCGGAATGTATCAGTCGTTGCATGGTTATGGATGGATGGTTTACCTTCCAGTGATCTATGCATTTATGGTAATACCGATAGTGGAGTTATTTATACGGCCCGACGAAAGAAATATGGATGAGGCTGAGGAAAATATAGCCAAATCAGAACGCCTTTATGATTGGTTTTTATACCTGATTGTACCCTTTCAATACCTGACACTGTTTTGGTTTCTCAATAATATTACTGACCCGGCCTTACAATGGTGGGAAATTACCGGTCGGGTACTGTCTATGGGTTTAGCCTGTGGCACTTTTGGTATAAATGTAGGTCACGAACTTGGGCATCGGGTAAATACAATGGAACAATCTTTTGCCAAAGCGCTGCTGCTGACAAGTTTGTACACCCATTTTTTTATTGAACACAATAAAGGGCATCACAAACATGTGAGTACACCACAGGATCCGAGTAGTGCACCCAAAGGAATGAACCTATACGCTTTTTGGGTGCGGTCGGTAGTGGGTACCTGGCTTGGAGCCTGGCATATAGCAGCGGCAGAGCTTAAAAAGAAAGGATTGGCAGCCTGGCATTGGCGTAACGAAATGCTCCAATTACAGGTATTGCAGTTGGTTTTTGTAGCGGCCATTGGTTTAATATTTAGCTGGCAGGCCTGTGGCTATTTTTTACTGGCCGCTGTAGTTGGATTCCTGCTGCTGGAAACGGTAAATTATATTGAGCATTATGGTCTACAACGCAAAGAACTCAGAGATGGCAAGTTTGAGCGCGCCATGCCCCACCATAGCTGGAATAGCAACCACGTTCTGGGTCGTCTCATGCTTTTCGAATTGAGTCGGCACAGTGATCACCACTATCTTGCAAGCCGTAAATATCAGGTATTACGCAACCATAGCGAAGCCCCGCAATTACCCACCGGATATCCTGGAAGCATGCTGCTCGCTACCATTCCACCGCTTTGGTTTAAGGTGATGCATCAAAGGATGAAGGGGTAAGAGAGGGAAAAGCAGGTTGACTTTACGTTATGACCACTTTAATTGGATAGGAAAACACTATAAAAAAATCAGAACAATCGTAAGAAAGAAACATGGCTGAAAAATAAAAAATATTTAAACAACCATTGCTATCAAGCCTGCAAAGTCGCTAATCATTTAACAGTCACAAGCCATTTATTTTAATGTATTTACCAAAATAGAAGACAGGTTTAAATAAAAAGCAAAATTACAAGACAAGGTAGGCATTATTTAAAATGGAAACAAAAGCGGCTGGAGCTCCTGCTTTATCTGTGATTCCATTTAAAAAATAGTGCTGGATGTGCTAAAGCTACTTGCAATAATCTTTTCCAGATTCTTTTTGAATTTCAATTCAAAACCCGGTGAATTTCCATCCGTCCCACTTCTTAGTGTATTCAGAGTCTTTATTAATTCGTCAATCTTTTCACTGTCACTTCCCCTTAATTTTTTTGCACTTTTAAGCATCAAAAGGTTATCATCAAAGTGCTTAATCAGTATTTTATAGTAATCATCATAAAATGGTTTAAAATCTTTGGCTAATGATAAGGATTGACTGGAAAAATCATTGAGTTTTTGAAGAGCAGGTTTTGAAAGCACTCTGGAATAAAATGAATTATTTTTTATTTGGGTTGCTTTTCCATACAAATTATCTAAGGTATCACTTATTGAATTTGAACTACCAGAAATATTAATATTCAGTTCGTTACTGTATCGATTCTTTACTGTTGAAATGGAAGGAAAATATTCAGAATATTTCACTTTATGATTTTTCAGATCGTTTTGAAATTGTACAGAAATATCATTGAGTTCCTGATAAAAAATTATATACGGCATAATAGAATCCGTAAACTGTTTCAACATTTTTTGCGACACTGGGTTTTGTACCCTAACGGCCAAACTATCCCCCTCCTTTAATTTCTTGTCTATTTTATCAATATATGGTGAAGTAAAGGAGGCAAAAGTCGAAACAACTGTTGTAACAATATTTAGAGGTGGAAATATGCTTTTAAGGCCTTCCACAATATTGAATATTGACCCGCTCAATCTTTTTTTCTGTTCTGGCAAAATAGTAGAAGAATTTATAACCTGCTCTGAAATAGCCAATACTTTTTCTGAAAAAGAAAAACCAAGCTGATTGCTTGCCGGACTATTGATCTGGGTTAAAATACTATATTTCTCAGCATCGTTACGGTCTGCGAGCATAGAAAAAACCGTACTGTTTAACTGCTCTAAGACATCAATTGCGGTTTTGGCATTCCGATACGTTTTTTCATAAACCGAGCTATTTTTCTCTGTTTCAATATTAGACAAATTGGTAACAACCACCTGAACACTTTCTAATTTTTCCTGAAAAACTTTCATTAAAGAATCGTTGTTCTGATGGTAAACGGTATCTGGTAGTACAACCTGCGCAGCAGAAAAAAATGGAAGAAGGCAAAGGATGATGCAGGTTGTAATCATAGAAATACATTCTATCTGGCAAAAAGACATTCGTAGTTGCTTGGTCATTTGCATTTTTAAAGGCAATATCATGAATATTTTCGAATAAAAATCCAATAAGACATAAAGGCATTGAATAAAAAGAACATTTGTCCAATTTAATCTAACCTTAAAAACACCTTTCGTAAATCGCAGCTAATTGTTAAGCATAATAAAACAACCGAAATTTTACTAAATACAATGGACTGTTTCCATTTTCAGTCACACGAAACCTTTAAATAAACATATTTTTTCTAAAACCCCTGATACAGCGTCATACCCATTTCGTAAAACCCTCATTTACAGAAGTAAACTCCGGTGTTATAAAATTGAAAGGACAGGTCTGAGTGGCTTTTAGAGGCACCCTATAAGAAAAGCTTTCTTCGTATTGCTTTTTAAAAAGAAAAGAAATACCTATTTCATAAGGGTTACAAACCTACTGGCTGAGTTGTATCTGATATCGCTAGAGCCTTTTAATTGAGCAATATGGCTGCTCACCAACCACGATAAACTACAAGCATTCTAGGACCCATGACAACTTTAAATAAACAAAAAAAAGCAGGTTGTACCTGATACAACCTGCTTTTTTAAAAGAAAAGAAATGCCTATTTCATAAGGGTTACAAACCTACTGGCTGAGTTGTATCCAATGCGGCCGTAGCCATTCGTGGTTCTCGCCCATGCAGTTACTGTAAATGAGTGTGCGCAGGTAATAACTGGTACAAATAAAATGGATGTTTTATTGGTTACCCCAGTCCAGGAAGGCCCTGATATAATATTGTAAGTAGCCGATTCAATGGTGGTACCGGCATTATCACCCCAATTGGCAGAAAGACTATAGCTGTGCAGGTTGCCCTCTGCATCAAATGCGTCATAATTTACAGTAACACCATCGGTTGGATTATTCATTTGCACAATATCACAGGCATTCACCAATGATTTACCATGCCTGATATTGTTGATATGAACAGCGGGCAGGTTGTTATCGATGTACATGGTGAGTGTTTGAGCCGGTGTAGGTACCGCGGCTCCTGCTGTTGTAAAAAATTGAACCTTGAAGTGAATCAATCCGGTAGGAAGTCTTGTACTATCGAATTGGTATAGCAAGTCATCTATAGAATAATCCACGGTTGGGTTTAAAAGCGGATAAAAATCTGATGCATCAGGACCAAAAGATTCGAGTATATAATCAGAACCGTTCCAAACATAGTTGCGCCAACCTTCCCTTTGATTGGCATAAGATGCCGAAGAACCAGAAGCACTGAGGACCTTGTATTTTCTGGCACCTGCGGCCCATAGTGCCTGCATTTGTGTTCGGTTGCCAATAATATTCAGTAAACCACCAAAGGCATCATTTTGAGCGGACACATAATACCCTGGATCGGTAGTTGCCTTACCAGTAGATGTACTTATTTTGGTAGAAGGTATCAGTCCTACACTGCCCATTACCGGGCCAAGAACTGCGGAAGGAATCCTGGCCTTTCTTGCAAAATACATAGTATGCAATCCCAGAAAATTGGAGGAAAAATTTGAGGGTGTACTTTTATTAAAAGGAGGATTGGAACTGGCAATTTTTAGTCCAAACTTTGCAAAAGGCGTCCAAAAAATAAAGGGACTCAGCGAAACGCTGATTTCGGTAAGCTTGATTTTCAATTTCCAGATCCGGTGGGCAGTATCACTGTTAGGAGATGTGCCAAAAGCAATCTGACAAGACGAATCCCCTACCGATAGGCCTGTCCAAATATTGGGGCCAAGATAAAATTGCCTACCCAGCTTATTGGGCTGTCCGGGATATGCACCGTAATTGACATCAACAGATGGGGTAATCACATTATTTCTGTTGCGATCGAAAGTGAGCCAGAAAAAATCTCCGGTGCCGGGATCATTATTGGTATCTCTGGTAAGATCCAATGCGATATAGGCATAAATAGAATCATTTTTGAGCCACATAAAACCTCCGGGAATAGCGAGTTGATTCTCTCTTGCTCCGGCCCAACTGTCTGCCTCCAACAGGTCGGTAAATGGTATGGGCATAGCCGCCCATGAGCTTCGTAAAATAGCCATCTTAAACAATTGAAAAGTGAATAAAAAGAAAAATAATTTCTGGCCTTTTCAGGGTTTTAGAAAGATAGAAAATCAATTTGTCCTGCACAAGCGTATAACTACCTGATTCTTTTATGTAGAAATAATTAGCCAGAATAAAAGGTTTTTTATCTACTATCCGAGGATTAAAATGATCAAAACCTGTGGAATAGGAGAGCTTCCAAAAAGATTTACTAAAAGAATAACCAGTACTAACCCGCAGGATCTTGCCTGATAAATTGCCATTTGCATCATAAGCATAATTATTGGAACTGCCATTGCCATCGTCTTTAAAATAACCTTGCTTATCATTATTAGCAGTGGCAATTAATATTGGTCTTGACAGCAGCCGAGCTTTTTACCTTAACCGATGCGAAATCTCTTTTGATCAAAAAGCTGCCTTGCAAGCTTCAATACAATATAAATTACAAAGCTTCCTTTTTTCAAAAGAACTTATTATTTTGGTCAAATAAATCAATGGCTATGTTTTATCTCGATCCCAAAAACGATATCACCTTCAAAAAGGTATTTGGAGAACATCCAAAAGTGCTTATAAGCTTTTTAAATGCTTTTTTGCCGCTACAGCAGGATAGCGAAATTACTGAAATAGAGTATCTTCCAGCAGAATTACTCCCCGATATTTCTGAATTGAAGAATACTATTGTTGACAT
>JBBQXO010000022.1:0-45759 GCA_038209595.1 Chitinophagales bacterium | reverse complement strand
CTGGCAGGGCAGCTACATGCACAATTGGTAACGGTAACCCCCGATTTGGTGCAAAAGCACTACACCAAAATGAAAACCGGAGCTGTGCATCCACGGTTATTTTTTAGCTTGGCTGATATTGAGCGTATTAAAAAAGGAGTTACAACCGGAGACCCGGTTTACCAAATGGGAGTGCGGCAAATGAAAAAGGAAGCCGATGCGGTTTTGGAAACTCCGTTGCTGGAATATTTTCTGGATGATGCCAAATTGCGGGTGCCATCGGTTCACAAGTTTGCCATTCAAATTACTTCATTGGTAATGAATTATCACCTTACTGGCGATGAGCGATATGCAAAACGGGTGTGGCAACAGTTGGAAAAAATGGGGACTTACCCCGATTGGGGGCAAAACCGGCACTTTTTGGATGCCGGCATTGGGGCTTTTAACCTGGCACTGGCTTATGATGGCCTATATTATTATTGGAATGAAGATCAGCGAAATTTTTTACTTGAGTTGGCACAAAAGCAAGTGCTAAATGATGGAGTAGCGCAAATGAATGCGAATAGTTGGTGGCATACCATTAAAAACAACTGGAATGGTATATGTAATGGGGGTATAGCTATGCTTTCTCTCGCATTATATGATAACAATCCTGGTTATTATAGCGCAGCTATTTCCAAAGCTGTTTCTCAAATACCCCGCTACCTATCCACTTTTGAACCCGATGGGCAAAGTGAAGAAGGATTAATGTACTGGTCGTATGGCATTAATTATACATTGCTTTTTTTTGAAGCCCTTAACCGTGGCCTTGGTACCAATTTTGGCATGGCCGATATGCCCGGGATGTGCAAAACGGGGTGGTTTCCGGTGCTGATGTCTGGGCCGGCCGTGGGCTTGAGTATTGGCGACGATCCACTTAAGGAGGGGAAAAGCCGCAGCTTTCTTTGGTTTTCAGCCTATAACCGCGATACGGCACTTGCAGCCATTAGCAGGTCGTTACTACTTGAAACCAAAAGTATGGCCTGGCATGATTTGATTCATTATAATGCGGGTATGGCATCTGCCCAAAGCGGTTCGGTTCAGGCACCCACGCAACAATATATCCGGGGTATTGAATACATGAGTTTACGTAGCAGTTGGCAAAATGATGCATTGTTTGTGGGTATGCATGGTGGCAGCAATAATGCAAGTCATGGACATCTTGATGCGGGAAGCTTTGATATACAGGCCATGGGTGAAAATTGGGCATTTGGAAGCCTTGGACGCGATGATTATACTTTCCCCGGTTATTTTACCAAAGAAACCTATCCGCGCTATCTTGATGCACCTTCAAAGCAAGATACTGCAGGACGATGGCATTTTTTCAGGCTTCGGGCCGAAAGTAAAAATGTAGTGGTAGCCACACCCGATACCCGGCCCGATCAGGATCCAATGGGTGAAGCAAAGCTGTTACCCACACCAACAGGAGCAATGAATAAATGGATACTCGACCTTCAACCCTGTTATCACCGAGATCTTTTTTATTATCATAGGGCAATTGGTTTAAATAAAGATCGTGGCATCATTACTATTTATGATACCCTTAGCGCAAAAGAAAATATACCCCTTTGGTGGAGTATGTTTACACCTGCTCAAATTGAACTTGGTAAAAATAACAAACGGGCCATTTTGACCATCCATGGAAAAAGGATGATAGCTGAAATCAGGCAACCTGCCAATGCATCGTTCACCGTAATGCCAGCCGGTTATTTGCCGGGGCAATCTTTCCATTTAACCCGCAATTCACCCAATAAGGGAATCAGCCGTTTGGCTATTTACCTGCCCAACGCTAAGGATGTAATCTTCGAGATTGATTGGATGGCTTATGACAGTTTGACTGATAAATAATACGCTCCTTCACCCATCTGGTATGGTAAGTTACCTGCCTTTTGAAGCTGTTGCTGATATGGGTAATGAATTTTAGTAGTTGTTTGAGTAAAGTACCCATCCTTTTATTTTATTTTTTTTGAATCTTTTTTCAAATTATTGAAACAACAGAAAGATTTTTTTATAAGTTGTTGATTACAAATAACTTACACTGAATAAACATTTTAGAATTCAAGTTTTGTATTCATCTGGGCTTTATATACAAGGGTCTATGATTACACGTTAATCGTTACTATTCTAAAAATTGGTACTCTGGTACATTGATTTGATAACCATTGATAGCTTGAAGGGTGCCTTTCGTCACTACTTTTATCCTGTAAAAAACAACTGCAAAATGCTAGCTATACCTATGAAAGGGTCTCAGACTTATTTAGTCTCACCCAAACAATTAAAAGCCTTTAAAAAATGTTTCATTCTTGTTTTGACATTTTGTCTGATTTCTGTTGGGCAATTATTGGCTCAAGAAAGAACAGTTTCTGGTTTAGTAACCGATAATGTAGGTAATCCGCTTGCTTCGGTAAGTGTGGCTGTAAAACAAACTGATAGAGGTACTAGTACAGATGAAGAAGGCCGCTTTTCAATTAATGTACCAGGAGGGAAGGCCTTATTGGTGTTTTCCTTCGCTGGCTTTTCGAAGCAGGAAATTTCGGTTCCAACTTCCGGTTTAATGCAAATAATGATGCTTCCGGAAGTAAACGCATTAACAGATGTGGTGGTGGTAGGATATGGATCCCAGAAAAGGGTCAGTGTAACTGCCGCTATTTCAAATGTAAAAACGGATGAAATTCTGCGGTCACCAGTATCTTCTGTGGCGAATGCCCTTGCCGGACGAGCCACAGGAATAATAACTGTTCAGCGCGGTGGCGAACCTGGACGCGATATTGCAGATATTTTTATACGCGGTGTAGGAACATTTGCTGGTGGCAACAGTGCGCGTCCATTGATTTTAGTGGATGGGGTAGAACGTAGTTTAAACGGAATAGACCCTTATACCATTGAGTCGTTCAATATATTAAAAGATGCAAGCGCTACAGCTGTATTTGGTGTAAGGGGTGCAAACGGGGTTATTATTATTACTACAAAAACCGGTACTACTGGTAAGCCTCAGTTTAGCTTCAGCTCTAATTTTGCCTATCAGGAACCTATTCGTTTACCCGAGACCCTGGGTGCGGTCGATTATGCCCGCCTCCGCAATACTGCTGCACAAAATGATGGCTCTCCCGCTCTTTTCAGTGAATATGATATTGAGCGTTTTCAGCGGCAGGATGATCCCTTTTTTCATCCCGATGTGAATTGGCTGGATTACCTAATTAGGGATTATTCGCCACAGCAGCAGTACAACCTGAATATGAGCGGAGGTTCAGCGGATGCTAAATATTTCGTTTCCTTGGGATACCTTAATCAGGATGGTGCTTATAAACTTGGTAACTTTTTTGATGAATTTAGTGCCAATCCAAATTTTAAACGATATAACTTAAGAGCTAATTTTGATTTTAACCTAACTAAAGATTGGTCAATTGCCATAAAGGCCGGTAGCGAAATCTCCAATTCTAATTATTCAAGAAGCAATACAAGCGACATATTTGGCACCATATACTCTGCCAACCCTATGATGAGCCCGGTGTTGTTCGAAAATAAACTTGTTCGCAATGTAGATGGCCTGGAAGCGCTGCAAATATCCAATACGCCTTTGTACCAATTGTTGTTTAATGGCTTTAATCAGAACTTTAGCAGTGCGCTCAACCTCAACTTTGCAACCCGCTATAAATTGGATAAAATTACCAAGGGTCTATCGGCAAGGGTTATGCTTGCCTACGATAGTTATTACCTGGAGTCGGTATTGCGTCGCAAACAAATTCCGCTATGGGACCTCAGGAGAAATAGAGGTGCTACAAATTTTCAAGATTCCATTCAGCCAATTGCTGTAGTTAACCAATTTGAAGGCCCTATTTCTTTTGATGGTGAATCCTTTGTAAAAAACCGGAAAACATATGGTGAAGCTGCCATTGAGTACACCAATAAGTTTGGTCTTCATAATGTTGGTGGCATGGTATTAGGCACCATTGAGCGTAGGTTTGATGGTACCAATCAGCTCCCTTTCAACTATATAGGTGTGGTAGGTCGTGCCACCTATAATTACGATGGCAGGTATCTTGCTGAGTTTAATGTGGGTTACAATGGTTCTGAGAACTTTGCAATAGGTTCACAATTTGGTGTTTTTCCATCTTTTTCGCTCGGCTATGTACTATCAGAAGAAAAATTTTTCCCCAAAACCGATGCTATTACATTTATGAAAATCCGCGGTTCTTATGGTACCGTGGGTAATGATAAAATAGGTGGTAATCGTTTTCTCTTTTTGCCAACTTCATTTCAAAGCGGAGGCAATTATTTTCTCGGTATCAACCATATTAATATGCCCGGGTATCGCGAAGCCACATTGGGTAACCCTAATGTAACCTGGGAAAAGGCTGCAAAATTGAATCTTGGGTTGGATGTAAAATTCTGGGACAACAAAATTTCATTTAGCGCCGATTATTTTAGAGAAAAGCGGAACGATATTTTGTGGCAGTTGAATATCCCAATAACGTTTGGTAATCCTGCTATTGTTGCTCCATACAATATTGGTCAGGCTGAAAACAAAGGTTATGAATTTGAACTTGGGTTTACCAACTCTAATCGTAAAGGTGACCTGCGGTATTGGGTAAATGCCAATTACACTTTTGCCCGCAATAAAATAATTTATATGGATGAAGTGCCGCAGCCTTTTCCTGGACTTGAAATGACAGGTAACAGAATTGGTCAAACAAAGGGCTTGCTTGCTAACGGGATTTATAATACAATGGATGAAATTAATGATCCCAATCGCCCTCGTTCACAGTGGGAAGGTACAGGCTTAAGACCGGGCGATATACGATATGTAGATGTAAATGAAGATGGATTTATTAATGATAACGACAGGGTAAATATTGGCAACCCCAATATTCCAGAGATTATTTATGGATCAACATTTGGCTTACAATGGAAGTTTCTTGAAGTATCTGTTTTCTTTCAGGGAGCAGGTAACGTAAGCACCTATCTCGCTGGCGAAGCATCATGGCCCTTTATAGCCGGTACAAAAACTGCTTTTACCAACGCAACAGAAAGTTGGACAGAAGAAAGATATAAAGCAGGATTGCCTATTACAATGCCAAGGCTTACAGCAAGCCCCGAAGCCGGTAAACATAATTATCGTCAATCTTCTTTTTGGATGCAGGATGCATCGTACCTGCGGTTGAAAAACGTAGAAATAGCTGCCAACTTCAATAAATCATTTTTAGATAGAATTGGGATAAAAAACCTAAGGGTTTATTTGAATGGGCAAAATCTTCATACCTGGACCAAAATGCCTTTTTTCGATCCGGAAATTCCAAATTCAAATGGAGCCATTTATCCTGTAATGCGTGTGTTTAACGGTGGTTTTAACCTTCAGTTTTAACATCAAAAATTTATTATTATGTTTTATATAAAAAAATACTTATTTGTTTTCTTTATCGGAGGATTGATTGTACTTGCAGCAGGTACTTCCTGCTCTCGCATACTCGAGCAACCCGACGGTAGTATTATTACCATAGATTCAGTTTTTAATAATCCTGACAATGCCATGCAGGCTTTAAATAATGCTTATGCCACTTGCGTGGTAAATGGTTTTATTACCGGCAATGGTGGAAGTGGGTTGTCAGACGCCGGTACTTTGGATGGCTTTTTATTAGCCGCTTCAGATGAAGGTGATCAGTTTGGTTCAGGTGGCAGGGCCAATGCTTTTAATGCCGGTACCTGGGGCCCGGCATTTCAAGATGAATTTGCAATTGGCAGGGTAACTAGTGGCATAAGAAATGCAAGTTTATTTATAGAAAATGCGGTCAAAGTTCCCTTGGTAAATACCGGTACCATTAATTGGACAGAACGGTTCAGAGATCAAACGATTGCCGAAGCAAAAGTTTTACGGGCAATGATGCATTATGAAATGATGATTCGCTATGGTGGTATTCCCATAACCGATCAGGTGCCTACGGTAGTTATTCAGAATAATGGTGGGGTAAATCAGGCAACTGTAGCGCCTGTAGCTACAAGGCAAAGCTTGCGTCGTGTAATTGATTTTATTGTAAAAAGCTGTGATGAATCCATCAATGTTTTGCCGGATGCGTATCCGCAAAGTGAGTTGGGAAGAATAACCAAAGGCGCTGCTTTGGCACTAAAGAGTGTAACCTTATTATGGGCAGCAAGCCCCCTTATAAATACGGCTACTCCGGCAGTATCATCCGCATACGACAGCTTGCTTTGCTTGGGAAATGCTGATCCTGCTCGTTGGGCAGCAGCAGCCACTGCTGCAAAGGCCACTATTGATTGGGCAACGACGAACGGATATGCATTATTAGACGATGCCACACTAGGCAAAGCAGAAAGTTATAATTATGCAACCGGTGCCGTAATTGATCCTAGAAACAAAGAAATTATTCATTTCGATCATTCACATGGACAGCAGGCTGGCGGTGCTAATGTTATTCGTTGGGGATGCCCAATTTATTTTTCCTGGGGAAATACGGTAATGGCTCTTCCGCTAAACTTTATTCGTAAAACTTATCGTGATATAAATGGTAATGATATAAACATCCCAGATAATGGATCATTTACCAACTTCAAGGCAATTATGAAGCAGATGGAGCCTCGTTTTCATGCGGTAGCATGGTGGCCCGGTTCTCAATATACCAATACCAACCTTATGAATGGGCAGGGTGGAAATGATACTGCGAAATTTTTAATAAGAAGAGGCAATGCTTCAGGTACTACGCAACAGGTAGGAGCCGGTCCGCAACTTATAGGTAATGGTATTCCCAATGGTATTCATCAAAAAAAGTATATCAACCTCGTAAATGCAACCAATGGAAGAGTCGATTTATACTGGCCTATTTTCCGCCTTGCCGAGTTTTATCTGGATTATGCTGAAGCACTAAATGAAATTGGGCCTGGCAATCCTGAAATGATCAATGCATTAAATGTGATTCGCAGCAGAGGTGGTTTACCACCATTGGCTCCAGGCAATGCTACTTATACTCAGATTATTGGAAATCAACAACTGGCAAGGGAATATATCATGCGTGAAAGAGCCATAGAATTATATGGCGAAGAGCATCGCTTTTTTGATGTTCGCCGGTGGAAAATAGCCGCACAAGATGGGGTAATGCAAGGTCAGTTTTACCGGATTTTTTTGCATGAAAACGGAACAGGTACTTATGTGAATCCTACCACCGCCATGACTTCGGCTACAAGGCAGCAAAATGATAATCGGGTGGCCTATCGTATCGAACCATTTGAAACAAGGGTTTGGTCTGATAAAATGTACTTCTATCCTTTTCCGCAAAATGAAGTAAACAAAGGATTTCTTGTACAAAACCCGGGCTGGTAGTTTTTTCCATTTACTTTTTAATTCATTCTTATGATAAATCTTCATTTTTTATACAAACCACTAACTGGGCTTATTCTGATACTTTTCTTTCATACAAGTATATTGCATGCACAACAAGTTGCTGATACTTCAAATGGGATTAAGGCCCCAATTGATAGCATTTTTGATAAAAGCATTTTATCACAGTTTGTTCCTACAGCTTTTGGTAAGGTCGTTCCTAAAAAAGAGTTATTGGCTTCCATTTCAACTGTTTCAGGAGAAAAGCTCAGACATTTTAATACGCCAACCCTATCAAATACCTTTTTCGGCCAAATGGCAGGATTGCATGTATCCCAATCAGCAGGAACGCCGGGCAATAATGATAATCCGGGACTTTTTGTTAGGGGTCGCCAAACCTTTCAGGATAATTCAGTACTGGTTTTAGTAGATGGATTTGAAACCAATTATAATACCCTGATGCCCGATGAAATAGAAAGTGTATCTGTGCTGAAAGATGCGGGCGCTCTTGCCCTATATGGAATGGATGCTGCGAATGGCGCCATTCTTATTACCACTAAACGGGGAGCTGTTTCTCCAAAAACCCAAATAGGATTTAACTCGAGAGTTGGAATTCATCAGGCTACCGTATTGCCTAAATTGCTGGGAAACGGCGATTATGCTACCCTGTATAATGAAGCATTAATCAGTGATGGGAAAAGTATCACGCAGGGGTATTTTAGTAGCGATTCTGTTGTGGCCTATTTTAATAATGGGGAACAGCCATATTTGTACCCCGATGTGCAGTGGTACGACGAAATGCTGAAACCAACTGCCATTAGTCAGGATTATTCACTTACTTTTTCTGGCGGAAAAAGGGATGCACGTTATTTTGTAGCCTTGGGTTATGCGAACTATGGTGGCCTGTACAATAATACAGATCCTGATAGAAGCCTTAATTCAAATTATAAATTAGAGAGATATAATGTACGAGCCAACTTTGATGTGAACATTACAAAATTTCTGAGTTCATCTGTTAATTTCCGGGGAACCATAGTCAACAAAAAATCGCCGAATGCAAACGAAGGCACAATTTGGCGCAATATGGCTTTGTTTAATCCATACCCGGTAAGAACACCAGAAGGAAAATGGGGCGGTACACAAGGTTATTCAGCTAATCCGGCAGCCCTTGTATTACAGCAGGGTTATCTTTCCAACAACGAAAGAACTGCTGATATAAATGTAAAACTTGCAGGCGACCTTGGTGGTTTGGTTTCTGGGCTTAGAGCATTTGGTCAGGTTAACTTTAGTAATTCTTTCTTTGATAACTTTAATAAAACACGGGGTTATGCTTATGATGAACTTATTCCCCGGCCCGACCTGATTGTACCCGGCCAAACACCGCCCGGTGTAATACCCTATGACAAGATAACCCGTGGAAACACAGACTTGAACTTTGCCATTAGCCAACCCGCCGGTACGCAATTTAACCGTACCAACATATTAACTGGTTTTGAGTATGACCATTCATTTGGTGCCAGCACCCTATATGCTTCGGCCATGTATTTTCAGGAATTGTTCAGGGCGCAAGGCAGCGAAATGCCTTTTGCCAAACAGGGTGTAATGGGGCGATTAACCTATGACTATAATAAAAAATATTTTGCAGAATTCGGCTACTCTTATGCAGGTTCTGAAAGCTTTGCACCGGGTAATCGTTTTGGTTTTTTCCCTTCCCTTTCAGCCGGATGGGTATTGACCAACGAAGATTTTTTAACAAACAATAGTATAATAAAATTTCTTAAATTAAGGGCTTCTACCGGCTTGCTTGGGAATGACCGCTCCGGTAATTCGGGGAGGTTTATTTACAACCAATTTTATTTAGGTTCAGGTACCTATTTTTTGGGTAATAACCTTGGCATTAATGGCCCTATGTTTCGCGAGGGAAATCTTGCTAATCCCGGCGCCACCTGGGAAAAGGCTTACCGAACCAATTTTGGTATTGATGCCCAATTGTTTAAGGGCCTGAGTATTTCATTGGATTATTTCTTTGAGAACCGGGATGATATTTTTATTAGCCCTTTAGGCTTTATACCAGGAATAGTGGGGGCTAATTATAATAACGTAAACAGAGGGAAAACCAAAAGTAACGGTGGCGAAATAGAATTGATGTATCAGGCAAAAGCAGGAAAAGTGGAATGGTACATCAATGGGAATATTTCAGTTGCAAAAAATGAAATTGTGGATATAGCAGAACCTGCCCGGTTAGATGAATATCTGTATGCAAAAGGTAATCCTATCAATCAGCCATTTATACTTGAAGCCATCGGTTATTTTAACGATGTAAATGAAATTAACAACAGCCCGAGGCAACTATTTGGGAATGTACAGCCCGGCGATGTAAAGTATAAAGACCAGAATGGCGATGGTTTTATTGATGATAATGACAGAATACCCATGGGGAAAACTGCATTGCCTGAAGTTATGTATGCGTTTGGTGGCGGACTTGAGTTTTCAGGTTTTGATTTTGCCTTTTTCTTTCAGGGTGCAGGCGGTCGTTCTGTTTCTTTACTCGATAACGGTAATGTAGTTCCATTTTTAAACGGTGGGGTAAAACCATCGCAATGGATAAAGGATAATTATTGGACACCAGAAAGAGGTAACAATGCTTTATTTCCGAGGCTTACCACCGAACCGAATGATAACAATTACAGGGCGTCAAGTCTTTGGCAGCGAAATGGCTCTTTTCTAAGGTTGCGAAACCTTGAAGTAGGTTATACATTACCTGTAAATGCGCTTCGTAAATTAAGAATGAATAACCTCCGGTTTTTTGCTAATGCCAATAACCTTTTTAGTATTGATAAAATGGATGAAATGGAGCTTGATCCAGAAATTATGAATCAGTTTGTACATCCGGTGCTAAAAAGCTTCAATTTTGGTTTCACCTTAAAGTTTTAACCACAACATGAAAAAATTACATTATTATAAAAATACCTGTATGAAAAAATATTTTTTATTACTGGCATTCCCTGTATTATTTATCAGTGCATGTAAAAAGGATTTTCTGGATACGAGTGTGCAACAGAATTTTGACGAAGAAATGTTTTTTCGTTCAGGTTTTGATAACATGAAAGCCTTTGGTATGGGCGTGTATAATTATTTGCCCCAGCTTAACCGATATGGAGGCAATGCGCTGCTTGCCGGAGGAAGTGATGAAGCTGACTATGCAAGAACCGGTAACATACAGCGGTTTAACAATGGCTCATGGGGGCCTTTTAACAATCCCGATGATGTATTTAATGAGTATTACCGTGCCATCCGGCATGCGAATCTTTTTTTGGAGAAAACAGTTGATTATCCAAGTCTCATTGTTCAGGATACAATTAACAATAAAGCTGCTTACATCATAAATCTTGATGATTTTGCAAAATTGAGAGCGGAGGTTCGTTTTTTACGCGCCTACTATTATTTCGAACTTATAAAGCGTTACGGAGGGGTTCCTTTAATTACTAAAGTGCTTACACCGGAAGAAGCACCTTCCATTCCCAGAGCCACATTTGATGACTGCGTAAAGTTTATTGTTGATGAATGCAATGCTGCTTATCCTGATCTTACCAACCACTATTTTAATTATGGAATTCCTGCAGGTACAACGGTAGGCAGGGGGGATGCGGGTACAGATATAAACAGGCTTGGGCGCATTGAAAAACCAGCTGCCGTTGCGTTAAAAGCGAAAGCCCTGTTGTATGCAGCAAGCCCGCTTTTTAATACTACCAATAACACAACAAAATGGGAACAAGCAGCA
Source organism: Chitinophagales bacterium (assembly GCA_038209595.1). GTDB lineage: Bacteria > Bacteroidota > Bacteroidia > Chitinophagales > Chitinophagaceae > Phnomibacter. Next base: position 34,633 of record JBBQXO010000022.1, on the reverse strand, counting down.
GCGGCAGCTAATGAATTGTTTACAGATCCTAATTGTGCGCATGTAAATTTTCTTTTTGCCAATTACCGCGACCTTTTTATGTCGCAAAACACCACCAACACCCTTACACCACGTAAAGGTGCCAATACAGGTATTATAATGACAAGGCCATTTGAAAGAAGTGGGGATGCATTTGAAAGAGCTAATTATCCGTCAGGAATTATAAATGGTGCGCAAGGTGCTACCTGTCCATCACAGAATTTTGTAGATGCATTTGAAATGAGAACCACCGGCAGACCAATTACCGATCCAGCATCTGGTTACGACCCTGCTAATCCTTACAATAACAGGGACCCCCGCCTAGCTTTAATTGTAGTAGTAAATGGATCTAACATGGGCATTAATACGAATAACACCCCCCGTGCTGTAGAAACTTTTACCGGTGGGGCCGATGCTACAGGTACCCGGACAGGCGCTACCACAACCGGTTATTACCTGCGCAAAATGAATGTAGAGAATTATAACCTTGCGGCCACTAATACAAGGGCCAAATCATGGGTATTAATGCGTTTTGCTGAAGTTTTACTCAATTATGCTGAAGCAGCAAATGAAGCTTTTGGCCCCGATGTTAGGCCAAGTTTCGGTGCTGTGCCGTCCGTTCGCTCTGCAAGAGAAGCGGTTAATCAGGTAAGGGCAAGAGTAGGTATGCCTGCAATTGCATCTGGTATAAGTCAGTCCGAACTTAGGGATCGCATACGCAATGAACGCAGGGTTGAACTGGCATTTGAGGAACATCGCTTTTTTGATGTAAGAAGGTGGAAGATAGCCGAACAAACCGAAGCGCAGCCACTGCGTGGCATGCGCACTAATCGCGATGTAACTGGAGTTCTTACCTATGAAACTTTTATTGTGGAACCTAGGGTGTTTGATAGCAGAATGTACCTGTACCCTATACCTTTTCAGGAAATTGCCAAAAGTAGCGGCGCAATGATACAAAACCCAGGATGGCAATAAATTTCAACATTTGTTTAGTAAAAATTATATGATATCTATGAAATATATGTATTTGGTTGCTTTGTTGTTTGTATTTGGCTGTGATAAAAGCCCATCAGGAGGAGGCACACCACCCCCGCCTGCTAAAAAAGTAACCATTTCAAATGTTAGCCCTTCAAAAGCCGGGCCGGGAACCCTGGTAACCATTGCTGGTCAAAATTTTAATGCACTTGCCGGCAATAATGCTATACGAATTGGCAGCAATCCCATTACCGTTGCTACTTCAAGCACCACGCAGCTCACCTTTACTTTGCCATCGGGAATTGCTGCTGGCAATTATGAACTTTGGGTGAAAGTAGGTTCAGATTCAACAAGAGCTTCCTTGCCATTTGAAGTAACTGCACCGGGAAACTTTGTATCCACAGATATGATTCCCATTAATGACGCCATTGTAAACAATTGCTTTTATGGAGTTGGCCTTCAGAATGTACACCCAAGGTTGTTTTTTTCAGCGGCGGATATTGATCGTATAAAAACACAAGCACAAACGGATGCTTTTGCTAAAAGCACCTACGATGATATTATTGCAAGGGCAAATGCTATTTTGCCTACCGCACTGCTCGATTATGGGCTGGATGGGGCAAACCTTAGGATACCTAACATTCATAAATTTAGCAATGAACAGGCTCCATTTTTGGTACTTGCCTACTTATTTACCAATGATACCCGCTATGCACTTCGCTGCTGGCAACAACTTGACCGCATGACCACCTGGCCCGATTGGGGCGCAAACAGACATTTTCTGGATGCAGGTATTGGTGCTAAGGCAGTTGCTTTGGCCTACGATGGATTGTACAATTATCTTACCGCTGATCAGCGTAACAAGCTTTCCGGTGCTGTACGCAATTTTGTCTTAAATCCAGGCAGGGCACAAATACAGGGGGGGCCAAATCCTTTCAAATGGTGGCTAACCGATGATAACTGGAATGGTATTTGCCATGGAGGAATGATAATGGCTTCCTTGGCAACCTATGAAACCGATCCTTCTTTCCATAGTCAGTTAATTGCCCTTTGTGCAAATGGAATGCTTAAGTATATGGAATCGCTTGGCCCGGATGGCGCTAGTGAAGAAGGAATGTCTTATTGGTCTTATGGGCTCACCAATACCTTTCTGGCATTTGAAAGTATGAAGCGGGTATTAAGTACTACCTACGGCCTTGCCGAGCAACCGGGTTTCCGTAAAACAGGAATGTTTCCCTATATGGTTTCCGGGCCGGTGGGCACAGCCACTTTTGGTGATGATTATTTGTACAATGGAAAAGAAAACAGGTTCCTTTCACATTTTTGGTTCTCCTATTATTTTAAGGATGCACCAATGGCCAAGGCACACTATGATGCCTGTATAGCAGTAAACGCCAACCGTTCTATAAAAATGAATGGATGGATGGATTTACTCTTTTATCCTAAAGAACTGGTTAGCCAGGGTGCACCACAAGCGCTTGCAGATCATGGATATATAAGGGGTATTGAGTATGCTTACCTGCAGGAAAATACGCCAGATGAAAACCGGCTTTACCTGGGCATACATGGAGGCAAGAATGACGCAAGCCATGGCCACCTTGATGCGGGAACTTTTTTAATACAGGCAAATGGGGAAAATTTTGCTATTGGAAACCTGGGTGTTGAAAATCCTTATCCGGCCGACTTTTTTAGTACAACCAACCCCTTATATACATCATCTGCTACCACTACCGCCACTACGCCGGGTCGTTTTTATTACTACAGGGTAAGAACCGAAGGGAAGAGCGCCATGGTATTTAATCCAGATGCAAGACCTGAGCAAAAACCTACCGGAGTCTCTAATTTTTCGGCACAGGCAAATGATGCTTCGGGTGGTTTTTATGTACTTGATCTGGGTGATTGCTATTCAAGGGATGTATCATCCTATAAGCGGGGAATTAAGCTTAGAAGAACAACCGGGCTCATTACCATACAGGACGAGTTTGTGGCGAAAGGAAATGGACCCGCATACTGGATGATGCATAGTGCCGCCACAGATGGCATTTCTATAAGCAGCGATGGAAAACGAGCGACCATGACCAAAAATGGCAAACAGTTTCATGCAACCATTCAATCACCTGTAAATGCCACTTTTACTGTTGTAAACCGTAGCGAAACTTCCATTAATTATTTGGCGGAAACCGCACCTATATTTAGTACCCTTATGAATGGAAAAAATTCAATAAACCGGTGGTATGGTAAGTTGCAAATAAAATTGAATAATACTACACCGGGCGAGGCTATGACGATAAGGGTTGATTTTGCAAAAAGCCTGCAAACTACCGGTGCCACCATAGTGCCTTTAAGTGGCTGGACTACACAGAATTAATTTATTTTTTTTACCTTGTAAAAGTTTTGAGTAAATGAAAGTATAATCTTCGCATAAATGCAAGTAACATGATTCGCTATATAAAGTACTTTTTTGTAATTGGCTGCTTTTTTGCCAACACTGCCGGGTCGCAGCCTGTTACCCATATTCAGGCTTTGGATAACAGTAGTGGATTATCTAATAGTTGTGTTATTTCATTGTTTCAGGATACGGATAACTTGTTGTGGGTAGGCACTTGGGATGGATTGAATGTGTATGATGGTGCAAATTTCAATGTGTTTAATTATGCTATCGAGGATGGCAGACAAAATATGGCAAGCAATATTGTTTACCATGTAGCAGAAGATTTAAAAGGGAATATTTGGATTGCAACGATTGAGGGGATATCAAAAATTGATAAAAAATCCGGCTCATTTGATCATTTTTTTTATAATAAGGAAAACAGCAAAGAAGCAATAGGAAAGGGATATTTATTGGCCATTGATAAACAAGGATTGGTATATGCGGCAGCTAGAGGGCAAAAAAAAATATACCTTTTTGATGAAGTAAAAAATGAGTTTACTGCATGCCCGGCCGATGGCATGGATAGTAGCGGTATAACGAGATTTTTCTTTGACGAAGGAAACCGGCTTTGGTTATTAAATGAAACTGGTCGATTGGATGTTTTCAGGCAAAAAGATAACCGTTTGTTCAGGGAATTCAGGTACAATGAACTTACTGAAATTACGGATATTTTTTCGGTAAACTCCGAAATTTTTTATACTACAGCCGACAGGCGGTTATTTAAATCCGACAATCAGGTAGTTTTTAATCAGGTTGCAGTATTGCCAAAGGCATTGCGTACCATAAGTTTTTTCAGAGGTAATTATATACTTGGATGGTCATCTACCGGTTTAGCAAAATATGATGCATCCTTTAAGCCTGTTATAAACCCCGAGCCAGAATATACCCGAATGGAAAATGTACGGGTAACCATAATCAGGGCCGATGGAAATGGTGTGTTATGGGTAGGTACAGATGGCAACGGTCTTATCAAGTTTAATGAAAATGATAACACATTTGGCATGGTTAAGCGCCTGCCCGATGGAAGGGCTATGAACATACCTGTGCGTGCCTTTCTTGAGGTTGATGATGAGTTATGGGTGGGTACCAAAGGTGATGGAATTGTCGCAATTAAGCAATTAGGTAAACCTAACACAACTTCCAGGTATTTCAGAAATTTCAATTCAGCATCCGATCTCCTGGATAATTGTGTGTATTCCATTATTGAAGGAAAGGATGGATTGATTTATATTGGTTCAGATGCCGCTGGTATTACCATTTATGATAAAACCACTAAGCGGTTTACCAAATGGGAAGAAATAGTAGAAACGAAATCTAAAGGGTTTTTCAGATCTGTCCACTCTATCATTACCGATACGGATGGAGCTGTATGGCTTGGTACTGAATCTTTTGGGCTGATAAGGGTTATGATTACCCGTGGGGCGGGTGGCAAGCTTCAGTTAGATGAATTTGAAAATTATCGCTTTGCGGATACTATTGGGCCGGCAAATGATGTTATTTACTCTCTTTCTTTGGGAAAGAATGGCAGGGTTTGGATAGGTTGCCGATATGGAGGGTTAAGCATTTTTAATAAAGCAACCAAGAAGTTTACAACTTTCAAAGCATCCACGTATGAAGGGGCCATTTCTAATAACGATATTCTTTCACTATATCTTGATGCAAATAACAGCATGTGGATTGGTACTAGTTTTGGGTTAAACTGGATTAAAGAAAGTGATATCAGCAAAGAAAAACCTGTATTTGAAAAGTTGAATCTATCTGATGGGTTGCCTAGCAATACTGTGCATGCCATTACAGCCGATGAAAAAGGTGATGTATGGGTAAGTACCAATAATGGCCTTGCCCGTATTAATGTGGCTTCGCGACAAGTATTTACCTATAAAGAAACGGATGGTCTTCAAAGTAATGAATTTAGCGACAACGCTGTATGGAAGAATAAAGAAGGTTATTTATTCTTTGGAGGTATTTATGGCTTCAATTATTTTTATCCTTCCAGAATTTTATTGAATAACGAACAGCCTAATCTTCTCCTTAGTGATATTCAAATGGCTGGCATTTTTCAAAACCGACATAGTTTGAATGTACTGGCAAGAGCTGGTGAAAATAATCCGCTAGTATTTACACTTAAACCACAAGATAATTTTTTTGAATTGAAGGTTAAGGCGGTAACATTCTCTAATCAGGGGAAAGTAGAATATGCCTATATGCTAAAGGGGCATGATAAAACCTGGAGTTTTACAGGGGACGATGGCCGGATAGCCTATACTGGCATTGCACCGGGGCAATACACTTTATTGGTAAAATGGAGTAATGGCAGCGGGCAATGGAGTAAGCCTGCAGAAGCTATGAAGGTAAAGGTTGACCAGATTTTTTGGTTAACCATACCTGCCTTTATGGTGTATGCATTGCTGCTTGGTGCAGGCGCCTATGCCTTTTACCGGTATAAGCGCAATAAAGTGATTATGAAACAGCAGCTTGATATTGAGCATATGCTGCGTAAAAAGGACGAAGAAGTACATGCAGAGCAACTAAACTTTTTTACCAATATTGCACATGAATTACAAACACCCCTTACACTTATCAATGGTTCGCTGGAAAGATTTTTTACCAAAAATAAATTACTGAAAAGCCCGGTGCCAAATCAAAATTTTCTTCATATTGTAAATCATCAATCATCAAGGCTTAGCTACCTTGTTCATCAATTGCTTGAATTTAGAAAAGCAGAATCGGGGAATCTGAAAAATAGCTATACCTATCTGAATATCTCCAACCTTTTTACCAATATCAACAGCCTTTTTGAACCTATAAGTGAACAAAAAACCATATCCTTTGAATGCCATGCAGATAGTGATATTGAAGTGTGGATGGATAGGGATAAAATGGAAAAAATATTCTTTAATTTAATTTCAAATGCCTTTAAACACGCACCGAATAACGAACAAATTATATGCACGCTTCATAAATTTCCGGAAAAGGATTGTTGGGAATTAGTCATAGCAAATTCTGGTTGTACACTGAGTACAGAAGATAGTAAGAAACTATTCAGTAAATTTTTTATTGCAAAAGATAATGTGCAACAAAAGTTAAGCAGTGGTATTGGTCTTGCATTTACCCGCGAATTGGTAAATATGCTAAAGGGCGATATCAATGTAACGGTAAAAAAAGACTGGATTTATTTTAAAGTAATTATGCCTTTATCCTTTATCCCCGATGTTGGCGAGCAGGCAGAAATGATGGAAAGACCTGAACAGCCATCCTATTTGATTGAAGCAATGGCAGTGAATCAAACAGTGCTTACTCAGCCAGTAATGGTTGAAAATAATAAAAAGGCACTGATGGAAAGCTTAGATGATAATCAGCGTAAAAGTATTTTGATTATTGAAGATGAACCTGCCTTACGCTATTTACTGAATGATTTATTGAAAGATCGTTACATTATTTATGAAGCAGGTACTGGAAGAACAGCAATTGAACTAATGACAAGGGTGGTTCCTGATTTGATTATAAGTGATATTATGATGCCTGACATGGATGGGCTTGAGGTATGCAATATTGTAAAAAATACGCCTGCAACCTGCCATATTCCTTTTATTATTTTATCTGCCAGAGGTACCGATGAGCAAAAATTAGAAGGATATGAAGCAGGCGCTGATGCTTATATACCAAAACCTTTCCGTTCAGAACACTTGCTGGTGCGTATTAGAAAACTATTGGAGTATCAATCGAAAATGCATGAGATGTTCAGACAGGATGGTGTAGTAGAAAGAATACCTGCAAGCGGCATGAAAGAAGAAGACACACAGTTTTTAAAACGTACCATTGATTTAATAACTGCAAACCTTGAGCATGATGACCTCGATGCAGCCTTTATTGAGAAGGAAATTGGTATGAGTAAGGCCCATTTTTACCGAAGGTTAAAAGCTTTATCCGGTATGACACCGGGAGAAATGATTAAGGGGATAAGACTTGAACAAGCTGCTCATTTGCTAAAAACAACCGAACTTACTGTATTGGAAATATTCTATCAAACAGGTTTTAACAATCAATCGCATTTTTTTCGTGAATTTAAAAAGAAGTATAATTCATCACCAAATGATTACAGGGCAGCATTTCATTTAAAAATAGATAAAAAACTTTTTGAATAATTCATTGAAAGGATATTAGCAGTTTGTTTTTTAATTCCATCGTAGCAAGAGCCGATGGTACGGGGCTTAAAATTAAAAAAATGATTAAACGAACAAATACTATTTTATTATTTTTACTTGCTGTATTGCAATTTTCCTGCAATTCGGGAAAGCAGGCTGTTGCCCCAAAGCCTATGAATATTATTTTTATTCTTACTGATGATCATAGGCATGATTTTATGGGCTTTACAGGAAAGGTTCCCTGGCTGCAAACACCTGCCTTGGATAGAATGGCAAAAGAAGGTGCATGGTTGAAAAATGCTACAGTTACCACCGCTTTATGTTCCCCTTCACGTGCTTCTATTCTTACGGGTCAATATGCGCATACACACCAAGTGGTTGATAATTTTTCCCCTTTACCCGATGACCTGAAATTCTTTCCGGAATACCTGCAACAGGCAGGCTATCAAACCGGTTTTTTTGGCAAGTGGCATATGGGTAATACAGGCGATGAACCACAAAAAGGTTTTAACCATTGGGAGAGTTTTAAAGGACAGGGTGTGTATTACAATCCAGTATTGAATATAAATGGTGAGCGTGTTGCCTATAAAGACAGTGCCTACATAACAGACTTACTTACTGACCATGCCATTGATTGGATGCGCAAACAAGCTGATGATAAACCTTTTTTTATGTACGTTTCGCATAAAGGGGTTCATGATGAATTCAGGCCCGCACCAAGGCATAGGGGAAAGTACCATGGTATGCCAATTGCTTATCCATCAACCATTAACCTTACGGCTATGCCAGGCAGCAAATTGCGTGGTGACCTTAAAAAGAGTCCTACAGCCGCTTTGGCAAAAGGAGATACCAACATTAATGTAACAGACATACCGGATTGGGTTTGGAAGCAGCGCAATAGCTGGCATGGTGTAGATTTTCTTTATGATGGAAAGGTAGATTTTGATGATTTTTATTACCGGTATTGTGAAACCCTGCTTGCCGTAGATGAAAGTGTTGCAAACTTAATAAAGGAACTGGAAGCAGCAGGTAAGGCAGACAATACCATGATTATTTATATGGGTGATAATGGTTTTTTAATGGGAGAACATGGCCTGATAGATAAGCGTAATATGTACGAAGAAAGTCAGAAAGTGCCAATGCTGGTGTATGCGCCGGGCATGAAACTGAAAAATCATACCATTGATGCGGTTATTCAGAATATTGATATTGCTCCAACCATTTTAGCAGCAGCAGGTGTAGATGTTCCTAAGCAAATGCAAGGGCAATCTTTTTTACCCTTGCTCCGTGGTGAAAATATTGCCTGGCGCAATAAAGCCTTTTATGAATATTTCTGGGAGTTTTCCTATCCGCAAACTCCTACTACTTTAGGTGTGCGTGATGGAAATTACAAGTTTATTTTTTATCCGGGTATTTGGGATGTCTCCGAATTTTTTGATCTTTCAAAAGATCCCGAAGAAAAAAATAATCTCTACAGGCACCCGGATTATCAACCGGAGATTGCGAAGTTAAGAAAAGAGCTATGGGATTGGCTTAATGAAACAGGGGGTATGCAAATACCATTGAAAACAATAGATCAACCTAGAATAGATTTTGGAAATAAAGGATTGTATTAATGGATTTAAAAAGTGAGTGTATGATAGATTTTTTTTATAGTTAAAAATTTCAGGTACTAAAATTTTTAATCAACGTTGATGCTGAAAACCTTCTTTGAAGTGGGATCCTGAATAATTTAATAGAAAATTAAATACTTATATAAATGGAATCAAATGATTATGGAAACAATAAAAATAAAGGGCATTAAGGGTGCAATTTCTGTTGCCTTAAGTGCAGTGTGCTGTATGCTGCTCACTAATCCATCCTATAGCCAATATAGGATGAATTTTGGATTAACAAAAATACAGCCTGATAGTACGATGCCCAAGGGAATAGGTGCTTTGCATTCGCCTGCTTTAAAGGCAAAGCAGCAAGAGCGGGGAATACTTGCTTCAGAAGGGCATTGCATATATCGTATTGATACCGGATGGGAAATAACCGAAGGTATGACCCACTTATTAGGTGATAAGTCGGTATTTGATGAAAACTACAATTCAAGTGGCTGGTACAATGCGATTGTACCCGGAACGGTACTTACTTCATTGGTAGCAGCAGGGGTTTATCCGGATCCATATTTTGGTTTAAATAATCTTGCCATACCGGATTCACTTTGTCGTAAAGATTGGTGGTACCGCACCACCTTCGAAAGCCCGGAAGCCGAAAAAGGGAAATTGGCATGGCTATGTTTTGATGGCATTAACTATAAGGCAAGAATATGGCTGAACGGCAACAAACTCGGGGAAATACATGGTGCATTTGCAAGGGGGAAATTTGCTGTGAAAGATTTGCTTAAACCTAATGGGAAAAATGTATTGGTGGTACAGATATTGCCGCCAAATAACCCCGGTATTCCACATGAGCAATCTGCACGTTCGGGCATGGGCCCTAACGGGGGACAGCTAACGCTCGATGGTCCTACTTTCATTTCTGCTGAAGGGTGGGATTGGGTGCCTGGCATACGTGACCGTAATATGGGTATTTGGCAGGATGTGAAAATTTGCTTTACCGGTGCAGTAACCGCAGCCGATCCGCAGATTATTACCGATTTACCATTACCCGATACTTCTTCTGCTGCTATTACATTGAAAACAACTTTGGTAAACCATACCGATAAAAAGGAAATGGCTACGATTGATTTTGCCTTTGATAAAATAAAAATTACTAAAAAAATACTACTTGAGCCGCAGCAAACATTACTTGTTGAACTTACGCCTGCAGAGTTTGCCGCATTACAATTGAAGCAGCCAAAATTGTGGTGGCCCAATGGATATGGCATGCCCAATTTGTACAATGCTACTGTAACAGTTACAGATGCGGCTGGCGTAAGTGAAGTGCAGTCCATACGATTTGGCATACGCGAATATTCCTACGAAATGATGGCCGATGCACCTGGTAAATCTGCTATGCGTTTTGCTTACAGCCCTACCGACTTAAAAGCATCCCAACCCATTTTTGATTTTGCCAATAGAAGAGAATTTGAAAAGAAAATATTTATTCCTACCCTGCGAAATAACGTAGATGTAAAAAGTTTACAACCCTTAAAGGAAACAAATAATCCATACCTGGTCATACGTGTAAATGGTAAACCTGTATTTTGTAAGGGTGGTAACTGGGGTATGGATGATGCCATGAAACAAGTTAGCCGTGAGCGGCTGGAGCCCGCGTTTCGTTTACATCGCGAAGCAAATTTCAACCTGATACGTAACTGGACAGGTGAAAGTACTGAATCTACTTTTTTTGAACTGGCTGATGAGTATGGAATGATGGTGTGGAATGATTTTTGGATTAGTACAGAAGGGTACAATTTGAACCCTAACGATCAGCAATTGTTTTTGAACAACACACTTGATGTAATAAAGCGTTTTCGCAATCATGCATCCATTGCTGTTTGGTGCCCGCGTAACGAGGGTTATGCGCCCAAAGGCATTGAAGACGAACTGGCTACTCAACTTGCTAAAGAGGACGGCACCCGGCATTATCATGGCAATAGCCGTGAAGCCAATTTGCGCCAAAGTGGCGACTGGCATTTCATAATAGACAATAAGGAGTATTTCGATAAATATGCAGAAGGTTTTACAACTGAAATCGGTACCTTTTCCATACCGGAAGCAAGCACCATTCGTAAGTTTATGCAAGTGGAAGATCAATGGCCTATCAATGACGTATGGCATTATCACGACCTGCATGCAGAAAAACAAAACCTTGAAGGTTACCTGCGCACCATTGATAGCCTTTATGGACCTTCTAAAAATCTGGATGATTTTAATCGCAAGGTGCAATTGGTTAATTACAACAGCCACCGTGCCATATTTGAAGCCTGGAATAGCAAACAATGGACAAATGGCAGTGGTATTTTACTTTGGATGACACACCCTGCATGGCCAAGTATGATCTGGCAAACTTACTCCTGGGATTTTCAAACACATGGATCATTTTATGGCTCTAAAAAAGGTTGCGAACCGCTGCACATACAAATGAACCTGAATGATGAAAAGGTAATTGTTGCAAATACTTCACTTAAATCCTATAAGGCTGTGCAGGCTGAAATTGAAGTATTCGACCTGAATGGGAAGAAGGTCTTTTACAAAGCAGCTAAAGTAAATATAAGTGAAAACATTAAGACGGATATTTTTGAAAATCCCCTTGCGGGCCTTGCATTGCCATCAGTTTATATGGTAAGGTTACAATTAAAAGGCAGCGATAATATTTTGCTGGCATCTAACCACTACTGGAAAACCAATGCATCTACAAAAGATTTTGCATCATTTAATAATTTAGCCAATGCCAATATAATTTGTAAGGTGATAAAATTGGAGACAAACAGGATTGAACTGGTGTTGGAAAATAAATCTGCTGTACCGGCAATTGGCGTAAGATTAAATGCGGTGGATGGAAAGGATAATATTTTATTACCCGCGTACTTTAGCGATGGATATTTTACGCTACTTCCCGGCGAAAAGAAAGCGGTTACCCTACAACATGAAGCAGGTATTTCACCGGTTAAGATTCAGGTTGAAGGATATAATCATACATCATCTTTTACTGCCCTTAACATAGATAATAAATCACCTTCGAATAAACTGGCTGGCAAGAAATAATTTTACGGTTGCAAAGTAAAATCATACTGTATGAGAAATGTTTTCCGGTTAATTAGTTGTGTCTGTTTGTTGGTAATTGCATTGGCTGAAACTAACGCGCAACCAACGGAGCTGCCAGTAAAAATTGTTGTTACCCCCGATCATGCAAACTGGGAGTATAAAATGGGGGAAATAGCAAGTTTTACCATCACAGTTTTTAAAAATCATGTGCCGGTAAATGATGTAAAGATTACTTATGAAGTAGGGCCGGAAAGAATGTTGCCGGTTCGGAAGGAGAGTAAAGTACTTAAAAATGGTACGGTACGGGTGGAAGGTGCCACTATGAAAGTGCCAGGATTTTTACGCTGCCTTGTGGTGGCCGAAGTTGAAGGCAAAAGCTACCGAAATCTGGCAACTGTAGGGTTTAATATTTTTGATATTCAGCCAACTGTATCTACCCCTGTTGATTTTACTGCTTTTTGGGAAAAAGGGAAAAAGGAATTAGCCACTATTCCTATTGATGCCCGTATGACGCTATTGCCCGAACGCAGCACCGCCAATACCAATGTGTATCAGGTAAATGCGCAGGGCTATGGAAATTCAAGGCTTTATGGTATTTTATGTGTTCCCAAAAAGGAAGGCAAGTATCCGGCTATTTTCCAGGTTCCGGGTGCAGGTATCAGGCCTTATAATCCCGATTTGGAAATGGCCGAAAAAGGGTTTATTGTTTTTACCATTGGCATACATGGCATACCGGTTAACCTTGATCCGCAAGTGTACGGTAGTTTGGAAAGTGGTGCGCTGAAGGGATATTTTTTCTTTAATGCCGATCAAAAGGATAGGTATTATTACAAACGTGTTTATTTGAATTGCATAAGGGGTATTGATGTAATAGCACAGCTACCGCAGTACGATGGCAAGCAGCTTGCTGTAAGCGGAAATAGTCAGGGTGGTGCATTGAGTATTATTACTGCCGCACTTGATGATAGGGTAAAATACCTTGCAGCGGTGCACCCTGCCTTATGCGACCTGACTGGTTATTTTCAGGATCGGGCTGGTGGTTGGCCGCATATATTTGAACCTAATAATCTTTGGTTTAGTAACAATACCGCTGTAAAGGAAACCATGCCCTATTATGATGTGGTAAATTTTGCAAAGGGGCTAAAAATACCCGGCTACTATACATGGGGTTTTAACGATGAAACCTGTCCGCCTACTTCAATGTATGCAGCCTATAATGTAATCAAGTCTCCAAAACAAACCGAAGTATACCACGATTCGGGCCACTGGATGTATGCAGAGCAAAAGCAGGAGTTTAATGATTGGATAATAAAGAAATTGAATGAGTGATTTTTAAAATCGATTTTTAAAAATGCATGTATGAATATTGTTATTCGGTTCCAGTTTTTAATCCTGCTTCTTGGTGTATTTCCTGCTATGGCTCAAAAGCAGTACATAAAAAATAACATATCCTACCCGCTTGGAGCTTCGGTTGATGGTAAATTACTAATAAACGATGCTGTATATCGTAATCTTGTGGCAGAGGAGTTTAAAAGTATTACCGCCGAAAATGATATGAAAATGTATCGGATTCATCCTGAGGAAAACAGGTATGATTTTACCATGGGCGATTCTATCGTGGCTTTTGCGCAACGAAATAATATGCGGGTACATGGTCATACATTGGTGTGGTTTTCTGGTATGCCGGATTGGTTGAAGAAGTTTAAAGGAACTAATATTGAATTTGAACAACAGATTAAGCTGCACATTCAAACAGTAGTATCTCACTATAAGGGAAAAATTGCTTCCTGGGATGTGGTGAATGAATATTTAGCGCATGAAAGCGATTCTGTTCGTATATGTATTTTACAAGAGAAACTTGGTGACGATTATTTGGCAAAATGCTTTCAGTGGGCATATGAGGCTGACCCGGATGCTTTGCTTATTTATAATGAATATGGAATGGAATGGTCCGAAAAGAAATTACAAGGAATGATCCGGATTGCGATGGATTTAAAAAACGTAACATTCCAATTGGTGGTTTAGGGGTTCAGTTTCATTTGAAAATTTTTAACTCAAATGATACAATTGCAAGAGTATTGCGGGAGTTAAGTAAAACAGGCTTGAAGATTCATATTTCGGAATTCGACATGATGGTTAATGAAGGGGAGAACAAGAAGAATGTATATACTGATTCGCTCAAAAAGGTGCAACAGGACAAATTCGTTTTTGTATTTAATGCTTACCAAAAGGAAGTACCTGATGCGCAAAAATATGGCATTACTTTCTGGAATGTTAGTGATAAAGATACCTGGCTGAGGCCCACCTATAAAATGATAGAATGGCCTTTGCTTTTTGATGATGATTATCAGCGGAAAGCTGCCTATTATACAGTCTTAGAGAGCTTGAGAAGCAAAAAATAGAGCTGATAAATGCAGTCATTAAATAACTGGATATTTAACCAAATGGATAACTGATGTTTTAGTTTGTGTGTTACTAAAAGAAAAAATAGAAAAATGAAATCATATAAATTACTCTATTGGTCGGTTGTGGTAGCATTAGCCGGATTTTTATTTGGGTTTGATACAGTTGTTATTTCCGGTGCCGATAAGCAGTTGCAGCAACTATGGAATTCTTCCGATTTATTCCATGGCGCAGTAGTCATGTCCACAGCGCTGTGGGGTACCGTACTTGGCGCCATTTTTGGAGCATACCCAACCAACAAATACGGCAGAAAAAAAACATTAATCGGTATTGGTATTCTTTTTTTCCTTTCCGCGATAGGGACAGCATTTGCAGCAGGCCCTTTTAGTTTTGCTTTCTTCAGATTTTTGGGAGGTCTGGGTATTGGTGTTTCCACCATTGCGGCACCTGCTTATGTTTCAGAAATTGCGCCTGCAAAAAACCGTGGGAAATTGGTAGCCATGTATCAGTTCAACATTGTATTTGGTATTTTAATGGCTTTTCTTTCCAATTATTTCTTAAGGGATATGGGTGATAGTGCCTGGCGCTGGATGTTGGGTGTACAAATGCTTCCTGCATTTATTTATACGTTGTTAGTTTTTGGTATTCCGGAAAGTCCCCGCTGGCTGCTGGAGTATAAAAATGACAAGGAAGGCGCCACTAATATTTTAAAACAAATTGATCCAACTGTTGATATAGACAAGGAAATTGCAGACATTGAAATGGAGAAGCAGAAGGAAAAAACGGTAGAGCATATTTTTATGAAAAAATATAGAAATCCTTTAATGCTTGCTTTCTTTATTGCTTTTTTTAATCAGCTATCGGGTATTAATGCTTTTTTATATTACGCTCCCAGGATATTTGAAATGGCAGGCCTTGAAAAGTCAGCTTCTTTTTTTAGTAGTATCGGCATTGGATTCATTAACCTGATTTTTACCATTGTTGGTATATCACTTATTGATAAGTACGGCAGAAGAACCTTGCTTTTTATTGGTTCTATAGGATACATTATTTCTTTGGGTCTTGTGTCTACTGCTTTTTTGTTGGAATGGAAGGGGATGCTGGTTCCTATATTTTTTTTCCTGTTCATCGCTTCGCATGCCATTGGGCAGGGCGCCGTTATTTGGGTGTTTATCTCCGAAATATTCCCCAATAAATTGCGTGCCGCCGGCCAATCTTTCGGATCGTCGGTGCATTGGATTTTAGCTGCCATCATTCCATCTTTCATTCCGTTTTTATTTAAATCTGTTGGCGCAGCCCCTGTGTTTATTTTCTTTTGTTTGATGATGGTAGGGCAATTGCTTTGGGTAATTTTTAAAATGCCGGAAACAAAAGGTAAATCATTGGAAGACCTGGCTGTTCAATTATCAGGTGTTTAGTTGAAGCAAATAATTTAGTATCCAGTTAAAAAATTTCAACATAGAATTGTTGTAACAAGTATATTTTATAAGAAATGAAAAATATTTATTTTATCATTTGCTTGCTTTTATTTTCTGTACATGGAAAAAATGTAATGGCTCAGCAGCAGGATGCGCTAAAACTGTATGCAGAAAGGCAGGTAAATTTTAATCACCCTGATGGAATCTACACAAGCAAAATGCTTCAGGATGATTTTGGCAATGGTAATTACCCTGTTAACAGGGGATTTGCTTCCATAGTGGATGGAATGTATAAAATAACTTTTAATAAAGGCGAGAAGGTAAATAAACCAGGTGCGGCAGTTCAATTAAAAATTCAACCGGCAATCCAATATACTTTGGAGTATCGTATTAAGTATGATGCCAATTTTCAGCAAGGTCTGCATGGTAAGCAATTTGGTTTTGTAATTGGTGTGGGTTACGATGGGGGAAGAGGTGAACAAGCCAGAACAAATGGTGATGGTGGCAGTGTCAGGCTTCAGTTTGATTCGCATGATTCAACCATCTCTAATCAGCTTTATGTATATCACGCCGGTATGAAGGGTAAATATGGTGATAACCCCGGCAATCAAAAATTCTATTTCAAAAAGGGAGAATGGAATACCATTAGAATGACGGTTACGATGCAAAGCAGCCATAATCTTGCTGATGGTAAAATTGATGTTTGGTGCAATGGTATTCAAAAAATTTATGTAGCAGATTTACAGTTTGTAAGGGATGAAGCTTCAAGAAATATCACCAAACTTGCTTTTGAATCCTTTCCCGGAGGTGGAGGTGCGGTGCCGCTGTACGATAATTATTTGTATATAGATGATGTAAGATGGTATAGCGAAGGTGCAGCCATAAAGGATGGTTCAATTCTCAAACCCATTTTTAGAAACGGATCCTTACCCATTGAGCAAAGAGTGGACGATTTATTATCAAAGCTTACTGTTGAAGAAAAAATTTCGTTGCTCGGTTATAATAGTAAGGCTATAGAAAGATTGGGGATACCTGCTTATAATTGGTGGAATGAAGCATTGCATGGCGTAGGTAGGGCGGGCAAGGCAACTGTTTTTCCGCAGGCAATTGCACTTGCTGCTACATTTAATGATCATTTGCTATTGAATATTGCAGACGCTATAAGTACCGAAGCACGGGCTAAGCATAACGAAGCTGTAAAGCGTAATAGCAGGTTGCAATATATGGGGCTAACATTTTGGTCGCCAAACATTAATATTTTTCGGGACCCAAGGTGGGGTCGCGGACAGGAAACCTATGGTGAAGATCCATTTCTTACGGCAACCATGGGAACAGCATTTGTAAAAGGTTTGCAAGGTAATGATCCACAATATCTGAAAGCAGCAGCCTGTGCAAAACATCTTGCCGTTCATAGCGGGCCTGAAGCATTGCGGCATAGTTTTGATGCAAGGGTTAGCGAAAAAGATTTAAGGGAAACTTATTTATATGCATTTAAAAGATTGGTGGATGCTAAAGTAGAAGCGGTAATGTGCGCCTATAATCGGGTAAATGGTGCGCCCTGTTGTATTAATAACTATTTAATCAATAACATACTAAGGGGCGAATGGAATTTTAAAGAGCACATGGTAAGCGATTGCTGGGCACTTGATGATATTTATAAAGGGCATAAAGTACTCTCCACTCCAGAAGAAGTAGCTGCTATTGCTATTAAAACTGGCATTAATGTAGATTGCAGTGAACTGATACAGACACATGCTAAGACTGCTTTAAATAAAGGTTTGCTAAGCGTTGATGATATAGATAAGGCATTGAAGCCATCACTGACTACTTTATTCAAGTTGGGGTTGTTTGAATTGAACAACCAGCATCCTTTTGCGCAACTGAATAGTGGCGATGTACATACGCCTGCACATGTAAACCTTGCTAAAGAAGCTGCTTTACAAAGCATGGTCCTTTTAAAAAATGACCATAATCTTTTACCCCTTAAAAAGTCGGCTATTAAATCATTGATGGTTATTGGGCCAAACGCATCCAATCTCTATTCGCTTATGGGAAACTACAATGGCGTATCGGGTAACATGGTAAGTTTTATAGAAGGTATTACAGAAGAAGCAGAACCTTCTATTTCGGTACAATACGAATTAGGAAGCGACTATACTGATACCGCCCGGTTTGGTGGATTGTGGGCTGCGGGATTTGCAGATGTTACCATTGCCTGCCTTGGGTTAACCCCTGCACAGGAAGGCGAAGAACATGATGCCTTTTTATCGAAAACCGGCGGGGATAAGGCCGATCTTTCCATTCCATTACCACATATAAAACTACTGCAGCAATTGCGTGCCAACAAAAAGCCAGTGATTCTTGTGCTGAATGCAGGCAGTGCCATTGATATGGAAGCATTAAAGCCTTATGCCGATGCAATTCTTCTTACCTGGTATCCCGGTGAACAGGGTGGTACTGCATTGGCTGATATTCTTTTCGGAAAGCGCTCTCCTTCCGGTCGCCTGCCAGTTACTTTTTATAAATCATTAGATGATTTGCCTGCCTATGAAAACTATTCCTTGCAAGGCAGAACCTACCGCTATTTTAAAGGAGAAGTTTCTTATCCTTTTGGGTTTGGCCTTAGCTATACAACATTTAACTATGCATGGGTACAAAAGCCTTTGGCGGTTTACAACGGAAAGGATAGTATTACATTATCGCTATCTGTTCAAAATACCGGATTGGTAGATGGGGATGAAGTGGTGCAAGTATATATTCAATACCCCGGGCAAAATAATGGATTGAATAGAGAATTGAAAGCTTTTAAAAGAGCTGGGATTAAAGCCGGGGGGAAAGCTACTACACAATTGTCAATAGCCTTTAAAGATCTTGAAAAATGGAATGAGCATAAAAATGGTTGGGAAGTGCTGAAAGGTGAATATACTATCTGCATTGGTCCCAATAGTCAATCCGATTTATTGAAAACTACATTTTTGGTTAAATAGTGTAAGATAATTCAACGGACTAATTTGATCTTGAAACGACCATAATTTTTCCTAAGTCTTATCATTTTGCAAACTGGAGTATTCCTTTTTAATAAACTTGTAATGCTTGAATAGTCATGATGAAAATTTCACTATTGTACATCTTACTGCTCCTTTGGAACCATTCCTACGCACAGGATTTTAAACTTGCTACCATACGGAATGGCAATTCTTTTATTTGTAAAGAAAAAGTAGTTCGTATTCCATGGGCCAATGTAGTGGCTAAGTATCCCGGGATCGATACCGAAAATTTTTCTGTAAAACAGTCGGGTGTAAAAGCAGCCCTGATGCATCAATTCGAAACTGTTGGCACTGGCCGAATTGAAAATCTGTTGGTATTGGTATCGGTACCTGCAAAATCGTCGATTACCCTTTTGTGGAAAAAGGAAAAACCGAAGCAAACCAAACCAAAAGTGTACGGCAGATTTATTCCCGAACGAAAGGATGACTTTGCCTGGGAAAATGACCTGATAGCTTTTAGAATGTATGGGAAAGCCTTACAGTCAACCAACGAAAATGCACATGGTATGGATGTATGGAGTAAGCGTACCAAAGAAATGATCATTGATAAGTGGTACAATGGAGCTGATTATCATAAAGATCATGGAGAAGGTCTTGATTACTATGGTGTAGGAAATACACTTGGCGCCGGAAACATGGCACCTTATATAAATGACAGCATCATTTATATTGGAAATTTCAATTCCTGGCAGGTTTTAGATAATGGGCCAATAAGGGTAAGCTTTAAATTGGGCTATGAAAAGGTGATGATTGGAAAGGCCTCCATTCAATTGGAAAGAATTATTACACTTGATGCAGGTACAAGAATGAATAAGATAACGGTGCTTGCTAAAATGGAAGGAACCGATACCTTACCTATGGTGGCCGGTATTGTACTTCGTAAAGAACCGGGAGTAAAATGGATGGACGAACAAAAAGGAGTGATGGTATATTGGGAACCTACACACCCACAGCATGGCACCACCGGGGTTGCCATAATAGATGTAACAGGCAATAAACCGATGCATATAAAAAATATGCAAATGCTGATGCGTATTAATATGGTAAATGGTAAGCCTTATACCTATTATGCAGGCGCATGCTGGGATAATCAAGGCGATATTTTGAATGCAGAAGAATGGAAACAATGGGTAATTGGTTTTTATGATGCATTACAAACTCCGCTTATCATTGCGATGGAATAAATATCCTGTAAAAGCTTCAACCATTTCAATTTTTTTTAAAAAAGTTTTTCTTTTGTAATTTATATCCAAATGCGGGTAAAATTAATATTGCTATACATTATTTGGAGAATAGCATACAGTCCTTTCACCTGATTATAATCCATTTTTACATCCTGTTGAAAGCTTGATGGCTAATTAATGATTATATAAACTAAAATGTATTGCTACATGAAAAAAATCTACCTTTTTATTCCTCTATTTTTATTCTGCGTTATCAACCTAAATGCTCAGCAAGTGGTGTTTGATGATGATTATGCACCCGGTGTTTCCTTTGTGGGGTTTGGTTCTACCAACAATAATTTGTCCGTTTCAAATTTGCAGGCTTTTAGCGGATCTTCATCCCTTAAAATTACACTCGCCGGTTCCGGTAACTATTCAGGGGGCCGTCTCGAAACTGCCTCGGGTAATAACCTTTCAACCTATAATGCGCTTACTTTTTATGTAAAAGCAAGCAAAAATGCCACGCTCAACCTTGCTGGATTTAGCAACAGCAGTGGTGGTAATGCATTTGCGGTTTCACAGGCCAATATTGCCGTAAATGCCACTTGGAAAAAAGTTATTCTTCCCATACCGGATCCTTCCAAACTTATAGGGGAGCGAGGTTTATTTCAGTTCAGCGAAGGACAGGATGAAGGGGCTTACGATATTTTTGTAGATGACATCCGTTTTGAAACCCTTGGCAGCGAAGTTGGAGCTCCTGTGCTCACTATTGCAACCGAAACTTTTCAGGGTTTTATTGGAGAAGGCGTAGTTAACACCGGAAATTTGGTGGCTGTATACCCTATAAATAGTGTAAACACCAATATTAACATGGGTAAGCGCTATATAACCTATGTAGCAGCAAATCCTGCTGTAGTGGATATTTCTGCGGGGGGTTCTGTATTTACTCCTTTGTCTGGCGGTGAAACGACTATTACCGGCTCGCTCAACTCAGTTCCATTGCCCGGTAGTATTACTATGACTGTCTATCCGGCCAATACCGGCCCCGAAGTGCCAGTTGTACCCCAGGCAAGCGTGCAATCACTTTTTAGTAATGCTTATACGAATCTGCCGGTAACCACCTGGTCAATAAATGCCAACAGGGCTACGGTAAGGGATGTAAAAGTGGATGGCAATGACTTGAAAAGATACTTTTTTGTGGGTTCAACCGGTTCCAATTATTGCCAGATTCAATTTTCAGCCATTGATGTAAGCAGCAGAAGCCACTTACATATTGATGTGTACACCAATACATCTTCAGTGTTTCAGGTAAAACTTGTAAATGCATCAGCGCAGGAATTTAATTACAATGCGGTTACAAGTCTTGGTGGTTTGCCCTTGCAATCATGGAAGAGTTTTGATATACCGTTAAGTGCATTTGCTTCTATGGGTCTTACCAATGTAAACCAGATACTACTTACAGGCTCCGCAAATAGTACCATTTATGTTGATAATGTAGTATTTACCTCTGTAGTTCCTTTGCCGGTAACTTATGCAGCATTTGATGGGGTAAAGCAAAAAAATGCAGCTTTTCTGAGTTGGAAAACGTTGACTGAAAATAATAATAAGGGATTTGAAATTGAGCATAGCCGCAATAATCAGTACTGGCAATCACTGCAATTTGTAAAAGGTGCAGGAAATAGTAATACTGAACTGTCGTACAGTTTCATGCATAATACTGCAGTAAAGGGAAATAATTTCTACAGGTTGAAGCAAGTTGATCTTGATGGGAAAGCCACTTACAGCAAGGTAATTCAACTATATTTTGAAGAAGGAGCCCAGCG
Source organism: Chitinophagales bacterium (assembly GCA_038209595.1). Lineage (GTDB taxonomy): Bacteria > Bacteroidota > Bacteroidia > Chitinophagales > Chitinophagaceae > Phnomibacter. Next base: position 12,516 of record JBBQXO010000022.1, on the reverse strand, counting down.
GTCTTTGGTATATCCTAATCCGGCAAAAGGTCAGTTATGGTTGCAGGGCGAAAGTGTTAATGCATCTGCAACAGTTAAAATAGTGGATGTAAATGGCAGGGTTGTAAGAGCTTTTGGAAAAGGAACTATTCAGGCCGGTGCTTCAAGGCTGAATATAAGTGGTATTCCTGCAGGACTTTACATTATAAAAATTGGTGACAGGAATAATATGTTTACGGAGAAAATATTAATTGAGTAGTTGGATGGTATAGAAGAAAATTTTTAAATTTTTTCATAAGCAGGCAGTCGTAAAAAGTCGTCTTGCAACTTTAATAAAGTTGGCAGGGCGGCTTTTGTTTTAATGTTTCCAATATTGAATATGTTTTAAATCTAGCAATTAAGAATTTATTTATTTTCGTACAGAAGGGATGATTAAAATTCCCAGATTAGAATTATGTGATAGATTTTTTTAATGAATTGTGTAAAAATCATAAAGATTAAAACTATAAAAGGGGATATTAGTAACTATGCATACACTCATATAAAATAAAAAATTTGAATTTAATCAATAGCAACCTGCCGGCAACTGAGTTTTGAATACAAATAAATTATATGATAAAAAAAATACCGAAAAATGTGGGGATATATTAAAAATGAACGCATGAAACAACTGATTTTATTTGCCATTTTTTTTGTTGCGCTTACTAATGCCTTTGCACAAAGTACAAAAGTAGTTGCAAGTATGAGCGATAATGAAATTGTTAGCGAAATACGTAAGCATCAGCCAATGAACGGTGCTGTAATTGCCAAAGACATAAAAAACCAAATAGGAGCTACACATGTGGGAGGCAAATATTTTTTTACCAAAGAACCCTATTTAATTGAAGGCTCAAAAAAAATGATGGATTTGGGATATGGTGTTATTAAGCTTTGGTTTAGAAAGAATGGCGGAGGATATCCTTTTAATTCCGAATGGTCTTTGCCTAAGGATATTACCCTTACACAACTTGCTCAGCACCCCTATTGGGATTCCTGTTTTAATCTGCCCTTTTCCACCTTTGCATTAAGTGTAGATGGTGCAGGCATCAGAACAACGGATGCTTCTGCAAAAGCAGACGAAGCTGAAATATATGAACTGACTAAATTTTTATTGGAGAAATATAAAAACCGGGATGTTACGTTTATCATACATAATTGGGAAGGTGATTGGATGTTGCGTGGCGGTACCGGTGATGCAGCAAGATGGTCCAGAAAGGCTGGTGAACTGATTAAGGCTGTTGATGGCGACAGATATACCGTTTTAGTACCTGCGGATTCATTGAATAGAATTAATGCTATGGCAAAATGGTTCAACGCCCGTCAAAAAGGAATTGAAAGAGCGCGCAATGAAATAAAGAACTCCAAATGCAAAGTATTTCATGCTATTGAAGCCAATAAGGTTATGGACAGCAAGAATGGTATTCCCGGAATTATTAACAGCGTGGTACCACTGGTAGAAACAGATATGGTATCCTGGTCTTGTTATGATGGTATGGATGAAACAGGTTTAAATTTGTATAAAGGTATTCAATTCATAAAGCAATATATGCGTCCTACCAGGTATATGAAGGGGAAAAAGGTAGTTTTTCTGGGCGAAATTGGCATTCCTGAACAACGCTATGACGGGTTAACTGAAATGGCGCCGGTTGTAAAACGTTGGGATGCCTATATGGGTGTATGTTCGGCCCTAAAAGTACCTTATTTAATACAATGGGAATTATTTTGCAATGAACCTAAAAATGAAGAATTAAGAAAATTGGATGAAGTTCGCAAAACAGATGAAATGAGGGGATTTTGGTTGATACGGCCTGATGGTACCAAAAGCTTTGCACAACAATACTTTGACCTTTTGTTAAAGTATGCAGGAAATACGATTCCTGAAGCTGAAAAGGCAATAGTAAGATAGGTAAAATCAGGTGATATTGCAAGTGGTTTGATGTTAAGCGATTATAGTATGGCAACAAGGAATTATTTAAGTATGATCAAGCGAGCGGCATTTATATTTTCAAATCCACGTTCTTTTTTTCTTTTATCCTGTATCCTTTTTTTCTGTAATTTATTACAAGCTCAATTAAAACCGGCAGGCATATTTACCAATCATGCAGTGTTGCAGCAGGGTATTCCCATTCCGGTATGGGGGAAGTCGCCACCCAATGCTCCGGTAACTATTCTGTTTGCAGGAAATACCATTCAAACAATTGCCGATGAAACCGGGCGTTGGAGAACAGATCTTCCTGTAATGAATGCCGATGGCAAGGCATATGAAATGGTGATTAAAAGCCGCGATGAGCAAATTGTTTTACAAGATATATTAATCGGTGAAGTATGGTTGGCTTCAGGCCAATCCAATATGGCGCACAAGGTGGGTTCGCAATTGGTAAACAAGGAAGAAGAAATAAGGAACGCCAACTATCCCCTTATTCGGTTTCGTACCATTGATCAGGTAACTTCTATGGTTCCGGAAGATGATATTTCCACCAAAGATTGGGTGGTTTGTAATCCTTCAAGCATAATCGATTTTTCAGCAGTCGCTTATTTTTTTGCAAGATCCTTGTATGTAGATCAAAAAATTCCGGTTGGGGTAATAGTAGCATCGAGGGGAGCCACAAGTATTGAATCGTGGATGAGTAAGGATAGGTTGATGACGCATACTGATTATCGGGAAACGCTTTTAAAAAGAGTAGATGATGCTGACCAATGGAATGCCTTTGTAAATAAAAGTTTGCAAGCCGAAAAAGACAGAAATACCATTGCCCTTACTTCCTTTGAAGGATTAAAGATGGGTGTAACAAAGAATAGTTTTGATGATGCAGCCTGGACAAAAACTGAATACCCCTTAAATGCTGCCAACATGGGTTATGGCTCCTATTGGGGCTTACTTTGGTTGCGTAAAACCTTTTCGCTTAACAAAGAGCAGGCGAAAAAATCATGGACGCTATGGCTCCCGCTTAAAGATCAGGATGACCTTGTGTATTTGAATGAGAAAGAGATAGCAAAGGGTGTTTCTAAACAAAAGGAAAGATCGTTAGCGCTGCCAAAGCAAATATTAAAAGCCGGCAATAATGCGCTCGTTATAAGAATGTATGCCAATTGGGGTATTGCCGAAGTGGGTGACCGTTCAACAAGCTGTTATGTAAAGTCGGAAGATGGTGAAGAAATTTCTTTAGCAGGATTATGGGTACATAATAATAAGATAGAACCGGCTGTGGCAGGCTGGCAGGATTATTACAATAAGCCCAATGTAAATTTCAATGCCATGATTCATCCTTTAATTCCGTATGGTATCAAAGGCTTTTTATGGTATCAGGGAGAAAATAATGCATCTAAAGCGGCACAGTATAAAGCATTGCAACCTATGTTGATAGATGATTGGCGTGTGCGCTGGAAGCAGGGTTACTTACCTTTTTTATATGTGCAATTGGCCAATTATAAATCGCGCTCCGATTTACCGGTTTCAAAGGATGATTGGGCGCAATTCAGAGATGCGCAAACAACCACCCTATTTCGTTCCAATAATACCGGCATGGCTTGTGCCATTGATATAGGTGATGAATTTGATATTCATCCTGCCAATAAGCAGGATGTGGGGTACAGACTTTACAAAGCTGCTAAAGAGAAAGTATATCACACAGAAGCTATTGGAAGCGGCCCCCTGTTTAAGGATGCCATCCGCCAAGGCGATAAGGTGCTGCTTTCATTTGATTATGCTAACCGTGGCTTGGTATCAAAGGCAATAAATGGCTTTACTGGTTTTGCTTTAATGGATGAATCGGGAAAGTGGGCATGGGCGGATGCAACTATTGATGGGTCGAAGATTATGGTAATTGCCAACGGTATTTTTAAACCAGTTCGGGTACAATACGCATGGCAAACCAACCCTGTTGCTCCGTTTTACAATAACGAAGGGCTGCCAATGGTGCCTTTTAATAAAATAGTAATAGAAGATAAGTAAAGCATGAAAAGTTTTTTGGCCGCTCTAAGCCAACGAAGCCAAAAGAGAAAAATATGGACTGATCGTTTCATGATTTTTTTATCATAAAAGTTCACCAAGCATGGGAAACCTATTGGAATGGTTATTTTTTTGGATTTCTCTTCGGGGGATATTACCGATTTAAAAAAAAATGAGCAATTACAAATATGGGTTGGCAAATAAAAAAAGCAGTAATTGGCCAAAACTGAGCCAACTACTGCTTTTCTTTATAACTATCCAACTGTACTTTTAATATCCGGGATTATTAGGCAAAAGGTTTGGATTCACATTTATATCGGCTTGTGGCAGCGGAAATAAATAATCTCTGGTGGCATCGAAATTACCACGCGGTTCCCAACTGTTAGCGCCTTTAAATACTATATCACCAAGTCTTCTTCTTTTTATATCATACCAACGTTTTCCCTCAAAGCATAATTCCAATTTCCTATCCTCCATCAACAAATCAATAAACTCTGTTTTTGAAATGCCTAATGCTACATTCTGAGGAAAATTAGTTGGATTGCCTGGCCAGTTGCGTGCCCGGGTGCGTACCTGGTTTACATAATCTATCGCTTCTGCGTTTACACCGGTAGTTTCGGCAAGCGCTTCTGCGGCTATCAGCAAAATTTCGGCATACCGAATCATGGGGTAATTGTGGCTGCTATAGCGCCCTTGCACATTGCTGGTGGCCGGAAAACGGCCCCATTTGTAAGCATGCGGCCTTTTTGGATCGCCAAATTGCCCAAAACCAAATCTAACACCATTTACAATTACTGTATCAGCCATAGATACTTTTTTTCTGTAGTCCAAGGGATTCCAGTTATCCCAAACCCGCTGATTCGGTACTCCTGCTGCAAATCCCCCCAGGTTTCCAATATTTCGAGGATTCATCATGGGGGCTAGTAAATCGTCATTAAGATTAAGGCCAGCGTTTGCGCCACTATTTACAAAAAGGTTTGCCAGAAAGTCAACATCAAAAATTACTTCCTGAAGTTTGCCACCCAATTCTCCACGGAATAAATCCTGATAGTCGGGTTCTAGGCGATAGGCAAATAAAGCCCTGTTATCAATTACAAATTTTGCTTCGGTGTATGCCTTGGCATAATCGCCCAATGCCAAGTAGCTGCTAGCCAAAAAAGCAGCAGCAGCCCCTTTAGTGGCACGGCTTCTGGTACTGGATGGTTGCTGGTTGGGTAGCCACTGTTTAGCATAGTTTAAATCTTCAATTATGCCGGTCCATATATCTGCGGCTTTAGTTTTGGTAATGGTATTCGAGTTTAATGGATCGGCAATAGGTTCTTTTATGTACGGCACATCGCCAAAGCATTGAACTAAATGGTAGTAGGCGAATGCACGTAAAAACCGGGCTTCTGCTATTAATGGGTTGAGTACATTTTCGGGTGCTGTAACTTGTTTGGCGCCTGCTTCAGCGGTATTTACAGCGCTTATCAAACGGTACCAGGTTGCCCACGAAACCCTCACCATAGCATTGTTCGCATCCATATTAAAATCGTTTACCTGAATGCGGTCTATAACGGTACCCCGGTCACCTATATCCACCATATCGCCGCGGTACATAAGCATAAAATAGAATTGACGACCGAAAAGCAGTTCGCTGGAAAGCAAACCGTAACCTCCAAATACGGCTGTCTGCACGTCTTTAGGCGTATTAAAAAATCCAGATGGCGATAAAATGCCCACAGGCTCCTCCTCAAGTTTGGCACAGCCTGAAAATGCCACGAAAAAAATAATGATAATAAAATATTTATATACAGATTTCATAATGATGCTTTTTGATTTATGAATTAAAAACCAACATTTATTCCAAAAGTTACATTTTTGGCATTGGGGTAAGAAGCATAGTCGATGCCTGCATTCAAATTGCCGGCAGCACCACCTCCACTCAGGTAGTTTACTTCTGGATCCACGCCCGGATATTTGGTAAATGTGAGAATATTTTGCGCACTCACGTAAAAGCGAAGCCTTGAAATCTTCATTCTGTTGGTAATGTGCAGCGGTAAAGAATAGCCAAGGCTAAGGTTCTTTAATCGTGCATAGCTGCCGTCGTAAATAACCCGGGTAGATACACGCTGAGCCCTTGACAATACGGCTGCTGGAATATCAGTGTTGGTATTGGTTGGGGTCCACCGGTTTAGTGTACGCTTTGTTTGGTTACCACTATTGCCACCCAGCAGTTCGTTTTCAAGCAGCGTAAAGCTCAATACATCGTTACCCTGCGAACCCTGAAAAAAGATATTCAAATCGAAACCTTTATAAGAGAAACTATTATTAAAGCCCCAAATAAAATCGGGATTTGGGTCGCCTACAATCGTTTGGTCGTCGGTATTTAAGCGTCCATCTGGCGTTCCGGTTAGCTTGCCATCCGATCCCCTGCCGTTTATGTCGCGGTATTTTTCACCACCTGGCACTTGCTCAAATCCTCCACCCGGAATAAAGGTGTTGCCTTGCTGATATACGCCATCATACAAATATCCCCAAAAAGCGCCAACAGGCGAACCTACGCGTAATACATGCGTATTGCCAATGCCTGCCATATGACCTGGTGCCCTGCTGTAAAAAACATCAGTACCGCCTGGCAGCTCAAGTATCTTATTTTTATTGTTGCTCCAATTTATATTAGTTTCCCATTTGAGGTCTCCAGTAAGTACTTTGCCACCAAGGCTTAGTTCTAAACCTTTATTTTCTACCTTGCCTATATTAGTTAAAAGTGAACTGTAGCCACTGTACGTGGGCAGGGGCAGGTTAAATAGCAGGTCTCTGGTTACCATTCGGTAATAATCCGCGGTAAGGGTAATTCTTTCATTAAAAAAACCAATATCTGTACCAAAGTTTACTTGTTCAGTGGTTTCCCATTTCAGGTTATCATTGGCTACCGATGTGGGACGTACAGCATTTACCGGTATACCATTAATTACGGTAAATACATTACTAAAGCTAGCCAGGGTTTGATAAGCACCAATGGCTTGATTGCCCGTTAGTCCATAGCTTATCCTCCACTTCCAGCTTGATATAGCATTTATATCTTTCATAAAGTTTTCGCTGCCCATATTCCAGGCAAGCGCACCCGATGGAAAGAATGCCCACTTATTGTTAACACTAAAGTTTGATGAACCATCATATCGGCCATTTAAGGTAAGCAAATAGCGCCCTTTGTAATTGTAGTTTGCCCTGGCGAAATAAGAAGATAATTGTATTTCGGAAAAGCTGGAGGAAGGTGGCATTGCTACCGAGCCACCTGCAAGATTATTGAATGAAACCGCATCCGTTACAAAGTTTTGCGCACTGGCCGTGTACGATTCGTCAATTGTTTTTTGAAAAGAATATCCAGCTATAAAAGTCAGGGCATGGTCGGTTGCCAATGTTTTTTTATAGGTAAAAAAGTTTTCATTGATTAAATTACTGCTTTTACCATTTACAACAGTTGCCTGCCCGCCAATATTGGCACCTTCGTTTATAGTGGTTGGTATATATTCACCCGCCCGGCTGTTTGATGTATTACCACCAAGGTTTGTTCTAAAACTTAAACCTTCGAATAATTTAATATCGGCAAATACATTGGCTTGAAACTGATCAGTAACAACATTTAATTCTCTTTGTGTTACAATGGCAAAAGGATTATCAATGGGGTCGCCAAAACGTGCAATAGTAAAACTCCCGTTAGCATTGGTAATAGGAAGATCGGGCTGAAACCGGTAAGCCGAGCCTACTACACCCGCATTGGATGCACCACCGGTGCCCTCCTGTGTACGTACACCATCCCTGCCTGATCGCTGTGCAAAAAGGTTAGCACCTACTTGTACCCGCTTTGATACATCAAAACTAAGGTTGCTGGTTACGCTATAACGCTGAAATGCCGATTCTTTTATAATTCCATTTTGGTTAAAATAAACCCCGGAAACAAAGTATTTTACCCCTTGGTTGCCACCTGAAAATGAAAGTTGATAGTTTTGAATATTTCCTGTTTGAAAAATTTCATCCTGCCAGTTGGTATTTGCACCCCCACTAACGTAATTAGGATTTCTCACTTTTACAAAATCAAGAAACTCGTCAGTATTAAGCATTTCAAGTCGGTTTATTTCTTTTTGACTTGTGTAAGATGCGTTTAATTCAATCCTAGGCTTACCTGTAGTTCCTTTTTTGGTAGTAACAAGTATTACACCATTTGCACCTCTTGAACCATAAATAGCAGTTGCCGATGCATCTTTCAGCACTTCAAGGCTTTCAATATCCTCAGGAGGTGGCAATATTCCACCTACAAAACCATCCACTACATATACAGGATCGCTACCGGCATTTATGGAAGTACCACCGCGCACTCTAACACGAAAGCCACCACCAGGGTCGCCATTATTTGATTGTACACTTACCCCGGCAGCCCTTCCCTGTAGTGCCTGTGCAAGGCCAACCGCCGGATAGGCTGTAAGATCCTGGCCTTTTACTTTGGTTACCGAACCCGTTAAATCAGATTTTTTTACTGTTCCATAACCAATTACAACAACATCTTCCATAACCGATTCAAGGGGCTGAAGTGTTATGTTGATGCTTGATCTTCCTGCCAAACTAACTTCCTGCGATTGATACCCAGTAAAAGAAAATACAAGAATATTGCTGGCAGATGGAACCTGTAAAGTAAAGCGGCCATTAAGGTCAGATGATGTACCTGCCTGGCTGTTACCCTTTATAACTATACTTACTCCCTGCAGAGGGGTGTTTTTTTCATCGGTAACTATCCCGCTCACAGTAGTGTTTTGTTGGTCAAAAGGAGGTGAGAAGGCAAAAAGATTGGTAGGTAGGTTAATAAAAAGTAATGAGAATAGTAAAAGGTATAAGCTAGATAGTTGTTTGATACTGATCGGGATTTTAAAAGAATGTTTTAAATTGGACAAAGCCTTTTCTTCTTTTTTCATATAGTATTTTTTTAGCAATTAGTTATTGTAGCCACAAAAGAAGGATTACCTCTAAGGGCAATTGTGAAGAATGGAACAGGTGAACTTTTAGGGGGGAAGCCAAATCCGGGCCCAGTTATGACTATGGAAAATTATATTATTCTTCATGGTGCAGTCGTTCGAATATGCTGCAAGCTAGTTTTTGATTTTGTATATTTAATGTACTATAGTGTCATTTTGTTATACATCAACGCTTTATTTAGGTATAATATTCATTTTTCTCTAGAGAATAAGTGCAAAATAATGTCAATAGGTTCCATTAATAAAAGCAATCCACGTTAGCCTTATTAAGGTAAATTCCAATGTATCAAAGGCTTTAGAAGCGGCTCTAAGCTAAATCTCACACAGGAAGCTCTTGACGATTCTAGCCTTTTTTCAAAAATAATCTTGGTTAAGTTATTCGAAAAGGACAACTTGCAACTATATCCAATTGAATAATTATGAATCGAAAACCATACCAAAGCTATTGTACTACATGTTTCCTTATACCGGTCTTTGTGGTTGGGTTTGTCTTTTTTTGGCAAAAAACCTATGCGGCATTTGTACCTGCAAGTGAACCTGTTTTGTCACAAAGCGCTTTAAACCCTAAGAATGTCGACGATATTGATAATCTGTTGGCTAATTTGGGCAATAAGGATATGGAAAAGCTTCTTGGCCGAAAGTTAACCTTTAAAGAAAAAGCAGGCTTGTTTATGCTACACCGGCAGGTTGGTAAAAAGGGGCAGGGCAACTTTTGGACTCCAGCTGATCGGGATGATAAATGCTTTACCATGTACCTGAAAAATGGGGATGTAATTGAGGTAAAACTGATTCAGATTTCAACAACCGACATTAAATATCAACGTTGTAATAAGCCCGATGACCCTGAGATAATTATCGCTAAAGCCGATGTATTTACAATTAAGGATGCTAAGGGTGAAGCTATTTATTCATCAAAGGATGAAAGTTGGAAAAAGGGTTATGGTGCAGCGGATGGTGAAACAGACAAACTGGCACTTGCATCGGGTATTACAGGTATAGCTGCTGTAACGTTAGGTTTATTTATTTGGCCACTTGGCATGGCGGCGGCCCTTGCAGCGGGTGTAATGGGGATTGTATCCTTAAATCGTATGAAAAAAAGTCGGAGCCTTCGCGGGCAAGGATGGGCCATTACAGGTATTGTAGCAGGTGGGTTGTGGGTACTTGTTGGGGGGTTGATTATTATTGCCTTGGCTTCGTGGTAGTATTTTACCCCAATGAATAGTTTAAACGCAACTTTGCTTTTCTACAAGCCAATAAGGTTAAAAGGGGAATGATTTTTAATGATTTTTATTCGAAATACCAGTAAATGAACAGACGGAGGAATGCATTAACCCTTGACGAATTCAGATTCAACGAACAAAGGGATTTTCCAGAAGCTACAGGTGAGTTTAGCAGTTTACTGCGTGATTTGGCATTTGCCGCCAAACTGATTAATGCAGAAGTAAGTAAAGCTGGCCTGATGGATATCCTTGGAGATACCGGCGATGTGAATATTCAGGGCGTAAAGGTGAAAAAACTCGATGTGTTTGCCAACAATCAAATGACGGGTGTTTTACGAAGGGGCATTAGTTGTGCCGGTGTAGTAAGCGAAGAAGTGGACGATTTTATAGTTTTTGATGATGAAATGAGCTGCCAAAGCAAATATGTGGTAGCATTTGACCCCCTTGATGGTAGCAGCAATATTGATAATGGCATTTCCATTGGAACCATTTTTGGTGTTTACCTGAGGAAAACAACACCGGGCACGCCAGCAACCGAAGAAGATTTTCATTTGGAAGGAAAAAATATGGTGGCTGCGGGCTACGTTCTATATGGCTCATCCACCATTTTTGTTTATGCCACCAATCGTAAAGTGAATGCCTTTACCCTTGATCCATCAGTAGGCGAATTTTTTCTAAGTCATCCTGATATTCGTGTTCCCGAAGAAGGGAGCATCTTATCGGTAAATTATACCAATTTATACCATTATTCGCCGGGAATACAACTTTTTCTTTCTAATTGTCAATTAAAGAATAAGGAAGATGAAGGCATAATTGTACAGCGCCATGTGGCAAGTATGGTGGCCGACCTGCATAGAAACCTCATACAAGGGGGCATAATGCTGAATCCCGCAACATCCAGGTACCCGGAAGGTAAACTTAGGCTTGCTTATGAATGTAATCCATGGGCTTTTATTTTCGAAGTAGCCGGCGGTCGTGCTATTTGCGGAAAGCAACGGATATTGGATATCCCCTTTAAAGATATCCATCAGCGTACGCCGTTAATTATTGGAAGTAAAAAATTAGTGGATGAATTGGAAGCATTAATCATGCAGGAAGAAGTTGCATAAACGAGATATATTTACGGCGTAAAAAAATCCCATTATGAATGAAAAATTTTCTTCGAGAAGAAGGTTTTTGAGAAACACTTCATTAACCGGGCTAACTGCCCTTACTATTCCCCAAATTGTGTCTGCAGCTTATGATGATGAAGCTTTAGCAAAAAAAATAAAAGTAAAAAAAGAATCGGTTATCCTATTCCAAGGTGATTCTATAACGGATGCGGGCAGAAAAAAAGATGATACGGGGTATAATACTTCATCGGTATTAGGGTCGGGTTACGCAATGCTTGCCGCTGCGGAAATGTTGCATAAGCATCCTGCGCAGAGCCTGAAGATTTACAACAAGGGAATTAGTGGAAATAAAGTGTATCAGTTAGCTGAGCGTTGGCAAAAAGACTGCCTTGAATTAAAGCCGGATGTAATGAGTATTTTGATTGGTGTAAATGATTTTTGGCATAAACTCAATGGTAATTACGATGGTACGGTAAAAAAATACCAGGACGATTATAAGGCCTTGCTCGACCAAACAAAGCAAAAGCTTCCTGATGTACAATTGATTGTGGGCGAACCATTCGCGGTTACCGGCATTAAATCGGTTGACGAAAAATGGTATCCTGCATTTAACGATTATCGCGAAGCCGCTAAAGAAATTGCAGAAAATTTCGGTGCAGTATTTATTCCTTATCAAAAAGTATTTGACAAAGCGCAGCAATCGGCACCGGGCGTTTATTGGACACATGATGGTGTGCATACTACTTTGGCTGGCGCAAAACTTATGGCCGCTTCCTGTTTCAGCTTATCTACCACTTTGGCATAAATCTGTGTGGTTTAAAGGTTCTTATGACCAAGTAGTTTTGAAACGGTGAAAATATCTGTTCCGCTTGCAAGTTAAAGGGTAGCGTAAGTATGCCTAAAATTGTGGCATGTTATCTTCTTACCAATCCCAGCAGCCGCAATCCATTGCGTAATGTGGCTATTTGTATAGGATGAATATTTAAGCCCCGCAAAAGGTCTTTCAGTCGCTTCCCCCCGCTCCCCTAAATTTTGAACCGCTTGCTTTGGTATCGGCAAATATTCAGCACTTTATGTTTTTTTTTGGGTGTACTTGATTCTATACTTTTCACCTTCCAGTATTTCTACTTCCCCCAAGTTATTTTTTCGCAATCGCTCCACCTTATTCCAGTAAGGGCTGCAAAAAGGCAAACTTTCTTTAATGCAGG
>JBBQXO010000021.1:0-47744 GCA_038209595.1 Chitinophagales bacterium | reverse complement strand
CTATGCAGGCATAGGAACAGATTATCATAAACTAAAAAATAAATCAGAAAACCTTCGGGGATTAAATATGAATGTTGGTTACCGGATAAAAACCGTGGCTGGCATCAACAACGATCATTGGTATATTACAGCGGAGTGGCTCATGGAATCCTCCCGATCATTTTTATATGACAGCCACCTCAACAATACATATAAAGAAGCTAGTTTTAATATAGGGTGGCGTTTTTAATATCTTCAGCTTTTAAAAAATCATAAATAGCTTTATCTTTTTCCCCAAAAGAAAGTTTTATACTCATTCTTTAAAGGGTCCCACTAAAAACCATCGGACAAGGCTTACAATTTTATAACATTTAAGATAGAGACGTATGGCCTTACGTCTCTATCTTAAATGAAGATGTTATGAAATTTCTATAATGCTGTATCAGGATTTTTTAGAGATGAACTCAATTAATGCGCCGCTACTGACAGCTTATCATAATCAGATTTAGCATAAAATCTGAATTATTCTGGAAAATAATTTTTAATTATATCAGGATTGTTTCTATAGGAAAGCAACTGAAAATAAAAAGGCATTAAAATTGAACTTTTTATAATTATACGCTATTATTTTCTGAATGGTATCATCAGGATATCCCGATAGTTAACCGGGATGTATTTTTCTGTAAATCAACCAATCAAAAACGTTCCTCTTTCTTTTTATCTGCTTCTTCTTTCGTTTCGTCGCTTTCTGCGCCTTCTTTTACTAATTGTACTACGGATGATACAATCCCTTCCATATCTTCCTGAGGATCCGTTATGTGTTTTTTATCCTCAGCATCCTGCTTTTTCTTTTCAGCATCCTGCTTTTCAAGTTCAACTTCACGTCTTTCAGATTCACCGTATTTAGCGGTTTTTTCTTTATTTTGATCCTGATCTTTTTTTGTTTGTTCTATGCTCATAAAATAAATAAATAGTTGAAAATTAAAGTTACTCTTATTTTGAGGTCTTACAACTGCCATTTTCATTTTTAACAGGCAAAAAGGGTATTAACGTTGGCAGCAGGGTAATAGGCAGCAGTTTTACCAGTAGACAAAAGCTCCTTTTCCACACCGATTACCTTATTTTAGCAGCTTCAAATGTAACAATCCATGAAGGAGCCACAAATAATCCAAACCCAAATTTGTATAGTAGGCGCCGGGCCAGCCGGAGCAACGGCATCCATATTTTTGGGTAAAATGGGTATTCCTCATGTAGTGGTGGATGCTTCTGAATTTCCACGGGATAAAGTTTGTGGCGATGGGCTTGATTTAAATGTTATTCGGGTATTGAATCACATGGATCCCTGCATAATAAAGAACGAGCTAGGCAATCAAGATGCTTTTACACCTTCCATGGGTTTGCAATTTATTCTTCATGATGGTAAAAAAGTCCCCATAGCGCTTGATGCAGGCAAATTGGCATCAGATATTGAAAAAAGACCTCTTTTTTATGTAAGTAAGCGGGATCATTTTGACAATTTGCTGGTGAGGCAGATAAATATTAAGGTAGCCACCTTATTGTTGGGCACACGCATTCAGAATATTTCCCGGCCATCGGGTAAATGGATCCTGAACGGAACCGGAAAATCGGGACCTGTAGAAATACATGCTGACCTTTTAGTGGGGGCAGATGGCGATCACTCCGTAGTATTGCGCTACCTTGGCGAAAGAAAAATTGACCGCAATCACTATGCAGGGGCGGTGAGGCAATACTGGAAAGGGGTTAAAAATACCCATAGCGATGGCTTGATTGAGGTGTATTTTCCAAAACATCTGCCGTTTTCTTATTTCTGGATATTCCCCTTACCCAACGGCGAGGCCAACGTGGGTTATGGTATGGCAAGCAGGTATATTTTGCGCAAAAAAGTGAATGTGCGTAAGGAGTTTGAGGAATTAATTGCGAATGACCCCCATTTAAAGCCCCGGTTTAAAGATGCAGTACCCATGGAAACAGTAAAGGGGTGGGGTGTACCCATGAGCGGGCTCAATAGGAAAGCCCATGGCGATGGGTACTTATTGCTTGGCGATGCGGCTTCTTTGGTTTGTCCATCTTCCGGCGAAGGAATTGGTTCGGGAATGCTAAGTGGATTTACGGCCTCCAAATTTATACAGAGAGCAGTTGAGAAAAATGATTTCAGTGAAACCATGTTTGCAAACTTTGACCGCGAGGTACATAAGCGGCTTCGTCGGGAGGAAAAAATGTATGCTTTTGCCAATCGTTTTCCGGGTTGGTTCTTTTCTTCCGGGGTAAATGCTATTTTAGGAAGCAGGATATTTCAACATTGGATGTCGCAAAAAGAGATGATGAAATGGGTTGATACCGCCTACAACAAACCCTTAAAAGTGGAGCTTGATTAAGCATAAATTAAATGCCCGCATTTTATAGGCAAATAAGACTCAATAAATATTATAGAAAAGCACCTCTTTTCCCGATAGAGGCTTTTGCAAAACACTGTTAAGTTATAATTGTATAATTTCCCAAGAAGTACCTTTGTATTATACTTTTCTAATTAACCGCCTGAGTTCGAAAAATATAAAATACGAATTATGACAAATGTGGATTTGAGTGTGTACGAAACATTTTCTTATACAGAATATATGGCCAGGTTTTTTGCATGGGGCGAACCAGGAGAAGGAGCAAAGTACGACCTCAAAATGCAGGGATATATTCGTTTAAATCAATCAAGATCACAGCGAATTGCAAAAACGTTACAATTGCAAACGGCCCTGTTGGCAAGGCTTGAGGCTATTAAAAAGCGAATGGTTTGGTTGGTTATTACCGAACCTTGGTGTGGTGATAGTGCGCAGAACCTGCCTTTATTGGCCGCTGCCGCCGCCGTTAACCCTGATATGCTAGCTTTGAAAATTGTATTGAGGGACGATTACCCTCTACTCATAAATAATTACCTTACCAACGGAGCAAAGGCTATCCCCAAAATGATTGCCTTTGATGCGCTCTTACAGCATGAATTGTTTATGTGGGGCCCAAGACCTTTGCTGGCACAAGAATTGTTAACCGCCTGGAAAACGGATCCGGCAGGAAAAACATGGGAAGATTTTGAACAGGAACTCCATACCTGGTATGCAAGGGATAAAACCATGGCAACGCAAACGGAATTGATTCATTTGTTGGAAAATGCTTGAGGCGATATTGGCTTTTTTGGAAGTATTTGAGAATAAATAGGCCACTATAGCTTATTTATTCTTTATTTATTTCTCCTAGAAAAATATATATAAAAGTTCTTACTATTTACAAACCCCGCTTATTCTAAACCATCTTCTACTTTAACGGCTTTTAAGGCTTTCAAAGCTTTTGGGTTAATTTTATTGAATGGATGCAATCCGTTCATAGACCTGTTTTGTGGCTTAACGAAGGTTACATTAAAGTTGATGCCATAAGCAGGTGCCGTTTTTTCCAGTTCTTTCATTTGCTCCCAATATTTAAGCACTTGGTCATTTGCTTTTTTATCTGAAGGATTCTTTTCCAAAAGTGCCATTTGCTTACGTATGTTAACCACCATCCACGCATATCGGAGACCAAAATCTGCAAAGTCAATTCTTTTCAGGTATTTACCACTTTCATTTTTTACCTCTTCACTGGCTTTTTCCAAAAGCATGCTGGCCTTTTTATACCAGTCGCTATCGTAATCCTGGTAAATATTCATAAACCGGAATCTGTTTGGCTGATTTTTTACAAACGCATTCCTTGAATTTCCCATGTATTCCCAATATTGCTGCATGGTACTTGCAGCTGATCCATAGGCATTTTTATAATAGTCAGACAATAGGGAGTCTGCATTTAAATGTGGATTCCATGCGCATTGTGTTAAGGTGTAATATTGTAATCCCTGGTTGGCCCAATGGCTCCAATAGGTATCGAAAAACAAGCCGATACAACCTGCAGAGTCTACAAAAGCAATGTCCTGAGCTGCCTGATGAGGTGCAATATCAGGCATGCCCGAAGTTCCTCCAACAGGATTTCCTATATTCGGACGCCAAGCCATTTGTTTGGTTACCTTACCCCATGCAGCATATTGTTCTTTTGCCAGTTTCCTGTTTTCATCTGGAGATTGTCCCCGCATAAGAAAGTTAGCGGCATTCATTATGATAACCTGGCTGGAAGGTTTTTCCTTTTCAGGAACAGGACGGGTATATCCATAAGCACCAACCACCACTTTATAATTTTTTCCGGGATATTTATCTGCTAAATGTTCCGCTAAAATATTGGCAAAATGGACTTCCCTGTCTGAAAGGTTAGGGTTACCCCAAGTAAAAGAAAGGCCGTCCCATGCCCGGCAATTATCACAGGTACAATGGCCAAATGTCCAGCCATCATTGGCAGAAGCATTGAAGGCTGTTTGGCTGGGGTTCCTTACGATTTGAGTATCAACTTCCTTCAGCCATAATTCCCAAACAAGTGGATTGGACTGGCACAATTTTGCATACTTAGGTTCTGCTTTGTACGTTCTTTTGCCATTGGGTTGTAAGGCAAATATCTCAGGGTAGTTAATATGATAAAGCCCCCACCACTCCGTAAAGGCATGATGAACCCGAAACAAATCAAGTGAAGAAAGCTGGCTTCTCTGAAACCGAAACCAGTCCTTTTCAGCTGGGCTTCCTTTATAAGTGGTCAGACTCATCCTATACAAGATCCCGGAACGATCGCGGATATTTGGATGATAACGATAAGTAAAAGGAGCAATGGCCAGATTTGGATTTGTAGGATATTCTTCACCAAGCGCACCCGGCCACAACCAGCGAACTCCGAGTTTGTCCTGAATAAAGGTAAACACGGCATTGCAGGTACCATATTCTTGCTGAATGCCTGAAATGGTTCTGCGGTTGAATTGGTCTTTGGCTTCCATTTGTTCCGGGTTGTATTGGTCCCGGCCGGCGATTAGGATAAATTGGTCCCGGGCAGTCAATAAAATTTCTTCCGGGTGAGAAAAGGTGAGATCTATTCCAGGGAAAAAGGATTCAAGCCCGGGTTGAATACCTATAAAAAAAGCAGCTTCTGGTAGTTTCTTTGGCATACCCTTAAAAATTTCAGGTTCCGCACCACTTATTTTTTTTATATAGTTTGCAAGATCTTTAGCGGCTTCATCATTCCGTGGTGTAGCATGGGCGGGAAGGATAATAGGCATTCGACTTTTACCATTTTCGGTTATCCGAATACGCTGCCCTGTACTCAGTGCATTGTCTTTATTGCTTTGTGCCAAAGCAGGAGGTATCAGAACAGAGCGGCATCCATTAAAGATGAATAGTATCGCTAAAAGGAACCAGGCATTTCTGGGAAAGTATTTTATTGAAAGTTTTCCTGACAACGGAAAGGTGTATTTTTTAAATCCTGATCTATTTGTTATTTTAATCATTATAAGGGATAAAAATACCGGTTACCGCCAAAATGGGGTTGCGAAAGTCTGTTAAACTTTGTAAATAATCATAAGGCATTTGAAAAGTGAATAAGGTATCACAAAGTATCGTGAAGGTTTGTTACCTAGAATAGTATAATCCAATTTTCCGCCGCTATTACGGTTTTTACCCCGTATATCCTTTTCTCATTAGAACCATAGGGCTTTTGGTTACCTTTGAGGCTTCAAAAATGATTATGCAGGTAGATTTATCCCTTGTACAACACCTTGCCAACTTATCAAGGCTGGAGTTTACAGAAAAGGAAATGGTGGCGATGCAAACCGATATGCAGGCTATGATTGGATTTGTAGAGCGACTGAATGCCTTGGACACAAGCGGTATTGAGCCTCTGAGGCATATGAGTGACCTTGAGAATGTATACCGTCAAGATGTGCCTGCTGTAGCTGCAATAGCAGCTAATGCGCTGAAACCTGCTCAAAACCACGATGAGCAATTTTTTAAAGTACCGAAAGTAATCGGGTGAACCAATTAAGACTATGGAAAAAAGTATCATTCATCTTGACAATATCAGTAAAAAATATATCATGGGCACTCAGTCGCTTGAGGTATTGAAAGGACTGAATCTCGATATATTTAAAAATGAATATGTTGCCCTGATGGGACCTTCCGGATCTGGAAAAAGTACCCTGATGAATATTTTAGGGTGCCTCGATTCGCCAACCGCAGGCACCTATGTGTTGAATGGTTTTGATGTGAGTAAAATGGCCGATGCAGATCTTGCTCAGATTCGAAACAAAGAAATTGGGTTTGTTTTCCAGCAATTTAATCTCCTGCCAAGGTTAAGTGCTGCTGAGAATGTAGCTTTACCGCTGATTTATGCAGGAATTTCGTTGAAACTGCGTATGGAAATGGCAATGGAAGTTTTGGGGAAAGTGGGATTGGGAGACCGGTCGCACCACAAACCCAATGAAATGAGCGGAGGGCAAATTCAAAGAGTAGCTATTGCAAGGGCCATGGTGAACAACCCCTCTATTATTTTGGCAGATGAACCTACCGGAAATCTCGATACCAGAACTTCTTACGAGATTATGCAGCTTTTTGGCGAAATTCATAAAGGAGGTAATACAGTGGTTTTAGTAACCCACGAAGAAGATATAGCCAATTATGCAAAACGCGTTATCAGGCTTCGCGATGGTGAAGTAGAAAGCGACTATAAACAGGATATTCAGCCCAAACAAATGGTTGGATGATGTTTGAACTATTGTCATTACCCTTTGTTACAAATAAAAATTCATTGTTTTTACAGACTGATAATGGCGTTTAAGATTTATACAAAAACTGGCGATAAGGGTACTACATCCTTGATTGGTGGAACAAAAGTGCTGAAAAGTCACTTGAGGATTTCTAGCTACGGTACCATAGATGAGCTCAATGCTCACATAGGACTATTGAGCGATACGCTTCTGCACCCTCCTGTTACGGAGGTTTTACGCGAAGTGCAAGACCGTTTGTTCACCATTGGTTCATCGCTTGCTTGTGACCCCGAACGAGAGCCTAAGCTAAAATTGCCTGATCTGCATGAGGCTGATATTGTTTTTCTGGAAAAGGAAATTGATCAGATGAATGATCTGCTGCCTCCGATGACTTCTTTTGTCTTACCGGGTGGCCATGTGGCTGTTTCTCAGGGTCATGTTGCCCGTTGTGTTTGCCGTAGAGCAGAAAGGAACTGTGTTGAATTGCATGAAACAGGCGAATTTGTAGATGCGCTTGTAATTAAATATATCAATCGGTTGAGCGATTATCTTTTTGTTCTGTCGCGCTATACTGCCATGCTTTTAAAGGTAGAAGAAATTCCATGGAGAGCCAGAATCAATGGCAAATCCTGATTCTTGGCTGACAGATCTGAGATCATTTCATTTTTCCATCTTTCATTATAAGTTTGCGGTCGCAAAGATCAGCAAGTTCCTCATTGTGGGTAACAATCAAAAAGGTTTGCCCAAAACGTTGCCTGAGATCCAGAAAAAGACTATGCATTTCCTGCGCATTATGGCTGTCGAGGTTGCCGGTGGGTTCATCGGCAAACACAATGGCCGGCCGGTTGATGAGTGCCCGGGCTATTGCCGCTCTTTGTTGTTCCCCGCCTGATAACTGTCCCGGTTTGTTTTGCGCAATTTTTCCAATACCAAGTATCCGAAGCAAATCTTTGGCGTCCGTCTCCGTTTTGCTGTTTTTATTGCCGGCTATCCAGGCAGGAATACAAATATTTTCCAATACCGTAAATTCTGGCAGTAAATGATGAAACTGAAAAATAAAACCAATTTCCCGGTTTCTAAAATCTGCCAGTGCTTTTCCTTTCAGTGTATCTACCCTTTGCTCGTTAATTTCAATGGTACCCTGATCAGCCGGGTCTAAGGTTCCCAAAATATGCAATAATGTACTCTTACCCGCACCCGATGCACCAATAATGCTTACCATCGAGGCCTTCTCAATTTCCACATCTACGCCCCTCAATACCTCTACCTGTCCATATTTTTTATAGATTCCGTTGGCTTTCAACATCATGATATCTCAAAATTTTTCGTTGACCGGCAATGTAATTATTCTGAGCTAAAGCCGCGGCTAAAAATTTATCTGGTCGATTCAATGCCGCTATTGTTTGACTTTTCTTACTTTTAACATTCTTCGGATACCCTTATCCATAGTGTTTTTCATCATTTACAGCCTCAGGAATGCAGGACTATATCTTTCATTTTTGTAATTCGATTTGGTAATTACGTTCAGACTGTTACATTTGCGGAAAATTAAGAGGAGGTTGTACCTATGTTTTGGACACTTGAACTGGCTTCGCATCTTGAAGATGCACCCTGGCCCGCCACCAAAGATGAATTGATTGACTACTCCATTCGGTCCGGCGCACCTATTGAAGTTGTGGAGAATTTGCAGGAACTGGAAGATGATGGCGAGATATATGAAAGTTTGGAAGATATCTGGCCCGACTATCCAAGTCAAGACGACTTTTTCTTCAACGAAGACGAATATTAGTAGTTTAACATATAAAATTTACAGGTTGGGGCTGAAGCGCTCAACCTGTTTTTGTTTGCCCAAAGTGCATAGAAATGTAATTGCTGTTGAGCCTTTTATCCATTTTCAGCTCCCGGTATTTTGAAAAGGAACCAATCGCTGCACCTCGTGGAAATTCGTTTTATAGGACTTTATATCCAATTTATAATAATAAGCTCCTTTTTTTGACCCCTCCATATTTTTTTCTGGTTGACGGATCAGCATACCCGTTGAAACCAACTTCCTTGAAAAATTACCTTTATCAAAAGTTGTCTCAAATACATTTTCAAAAAGGCATTGGATCAGCGGCAGGGTAAAGCGGTCTGGTAACAATTCGAATAATATCGGATGAATAGTGGCTTTGTACCGTAATTTTTCCTTAGCCATTTGCACCATTTGGTTGTGATCAAAAATTAAATGGGGCATCTCAGGTAGCAAAAACCATTCTGCATGGTATTGATCGGTTATTTGTTTCTCATATTGATGAATATCTATTAGTGAAAAATAAGCTACTGATAAGGTGCGCTCAATGGGGTCTCTGTCTGGTTTGGAAAAACTATGCAGTTGTTCGAGGTAAACGCCATCGAGCCCTGTAAGCCCTCTTAAAATACGGGTAGCTGCCTCATCGGCGCTTTCCTCCTTTTGCACAAATCCGCCCATCAGACTCCATTTACCAGCTTCAGGCTCCAGTACCCGCTGTACAAGCAGTATTTTCAGGTGGGTACCATCGAAACCAAAAACAATGCAATCTACTGCTACCAAAAACCGGCTTTGATTCAGATATTTCCCCATTTCCAGAATTTATTTTACTTAAATGAATAAAAAAACCTGCAATTAATAAATTTTAAATGTAAAAGTTACAATTAAAATGATTTTTCTATTACTTTCACCAAAAATAATGGAGAAATGGGTTTTTGCTTTTGTTTTTCAAATCAGGACTTTAGGACAATTGAGATTTAATGCTAATCATGCATTCTATTTTAATGCTTAGAGTGAGGGAAGAAAATATTACCAGAACGTTTAATTACCCATTGTTTCCAAAAGCGAGTTGTAGCCACTAATGGAAAAATGCAAGCCATGAAAATGAAAACAGTCAATGATTGCGTAATTGGGGTCGACTTTGGGTCGGACTCGGTTAGAGCCATCCTTGTGAATGCGGCAGATGGCAAAGAGTACAGTTCCGCGGTTTTTGAATATCCAAGGTGGAAGCAAAAGCTTTATTGCGACCAAAGGGCACATCAGTTTCGCCAGCATCCATTAGATTATACAGAAGGGTTGGAGTTTGTTGTAACATCCTGTGTAAAGCAGGCGGGTTCTGAAATTGCAGCCTGTGTGCGTGCCTTATCCGTCGATACCACAGGTTCTACTCCAATAGCAGTTGACCATTCGGGCACACCGTTATCGCTTTTGCCCGAATTTGCCACTAACCCCAATGCCATGTTTGTATTGTGGAAAGACCATACGGCAGTGGCCGAAACGGCTGAAATAAATGAACATGCTAAAAAATTTGAAATCAATTACCTGCAGTATGTTGGTGGAATTTATTCATCCGAATGGTTTTGGGCGAAATTGTTACATCTGTTAAGGATAGATAGTGCGGTAGCGAATAAGATTAGTTCTTTTGTAGAACATTGTGACTGGATCCCATTTTTGCTCACCGGAGGTAACGATGTTGCAGAAATGAAACGAAGTGTTTGTGCAGCAGGGCATAAAGCTTTATGGTCTGAAAAATGGGGTGGGCTGCCACCTGCTTCTTTTTTCGACTCGTTGGATCCATTATTGAAGAATATGGCTGCTTCCATGTTTTTGGAAACCCACACGGCTGCTGTATCTGCAGGTACAATATGCAAGGAGTGGTCGGGTAAATTAGGTATTCCGGAAGATACCCTTATTGGCGTGGGAGCTTTTGACGCACACATGGGTGCCGTAGGCGGTCAAATTGAGCCCTACTACCTCAGCAAGGTAATGGGAACCTCTACCTGCGATATTCTGGTAGTACCTGAAGAGGAAATGGGAGACATTCTGGTAAAGGGTATTTGTGGACAGGTTACTGGTAGTGTTTTGCCATGTATGGTTGGGCTGGAAGCAGGACAGTCCGCTTTTGGAGATGCTTATGCATGGTTCAGGCAGTTACTTATGGGACCGGTGGAAGCACTTTTGGAAAAATCGAAGCTGCTTAATCCTTCCCAGATATCCGTATTGAAAGAGGAATTAAATAACTCTTTAATACCCTGGTTAAGTGAACAAGCAGCTGCTTTGCCGCTAAACCTGCAAGATGAGTTGGCTACAGACTGGTTCAACGGACGCCGAACACCCGATGCCAATCAACTTTTAAAAGCAACCATAACCGGGGTTGATCTTGGTACCGATGCGGTGCATTTTTTTCGGGCAATTGTAGAAGCAACCTGTTTTGGTGCCAAAGCAATTGTAAACCGCTTCGAACAAGAAGGGCTGCCTGTTAAGGGATTGATAGGTTTAGGTGGGGTAGCCCGTAAATCTCCCTTTATTATGCAGATGATGGCCGACGTGCTACATATGCCCATCCGGATTCATAAAAGTGAACAAACCTGTGCCCTTGGTGCAGCTATGTTTGCCGCTGTAGTAGCGGGTATTTATCGGAGTGTAGAGGATGCTATGGCAGCTATGGGGCCTGGGTTTGATCAGGAATATCAGCCTGATAGCAGTAAGGAATCTGTCTACAAGGAGCGTTACGAAAAGTATCTGGAATTAGGAAGCTTTAGCGAAAAAGTATTTATGAAATCCAATCAAGATCCATACTTGCAGAGAAAAACACCAATTGTAAAGGAGGAGGTATTATGAATAAATACGACGATTTAAAACAAGAGGCTTATAAAGCAAATAGGCAACTTCCAGAAATGGGATTGGTATTTTCTACATTTGGTAATGTAAGCGCAGCCGATCAGACACGAGGGGTTTTTGCCATTAAGCCAAGCGGAGTGCCCTATGATCAATTAACTCCTGATAAAATGGTCGTCGTCGATTTCCAAGGCAAAACGGTGGAAGGCAATTTGCGACCATCGAGTGACACGTTAACCCATGCTGTTTTATACAAACATTGGCCTCATATTGGTGGTATCAGCCATACGCACGCTACCTACGCAACAGCATGGGCTCAGGCATTGCGGGATATTCCCGTTTTTGGCACAACGCATGCTGATCATAATACGGTATCTATTCCCTGCGCCGCTCCTATGGAAGATCATCTGATTGCAGGTAATTATGAATATGAAACAGGATTCCAGATACTGAATTGTTTCGAAAAAAAATGTTTGAACTATCAGGAAGTGGAAATGATATTAGTAGGTAATCATGCGCCTTTTACCTGGGGCAAAACAGCAGAAAAGGCGGTTTATAATAGTGCGGTATTGGAGCAAATTGCGCAAATGGCATGGCTCACTTTACAAATTAATCCCAATGCTTTACCCCTTAAGAAGGCATTAATAGATAAACATTATATGCGGAAACATGGTGATACCTCTTATTATGGTCAGTAATGCCTTACAATATAAATCTAATCTTATAAATTAATTTTTTAATGGAATAGAATGGAAAATTTAAAATCTCTCGAAGTTTGGTTTTTAACTGGTAGTCAGCATCTTTATGGACCGGAAACGCTTAAAAAAGTTGCGGAACATGCCGAAGAAATCAGTCTTTTTTTCAATCATTCTGAGCACTTGCCTGTTTCGGTGGTATATAAACCCGTAGTAAAAACGCCGGAAGAAATATATGAGGTAATAGCCCATGCAAATACGAGCGGTAAGTGTATTGGTATCATGGCATGGATGCATACTTTTTCTCCGGCAAAAATGTGGATAGGAGGGTTGCGTATTTTAAACAAACCTCTTTTGCATTTACACACGCAGTATAACCGCGATATTCCCTGGTCTTCCATAGATATGGATTTTATGAATCTGAACCAGAGTGCACACGGTGACCGGGAGTTTGGTTTTATGGTGAGCAGGATGCGTATTAATAGAAAAGTGGTAACAGGCTATTGGCAGGATCCTGAATTATTGGGTTCTGTTTCAAAGTGGATGCGTGCATCGGCTGCATGGGCAGATTGGCAAGGGGCGAAGTTTGTTCGGTTTGGCGATAATATGCGCTATGTAGCCGTGACGGATGGAGACAAAGTAGAAGCAGAGATGAAATTTGGTTTCTCCGTAAATACACATGGTATTGGAGATCTTGTAAAAGTAATAAATGAGGTAAGCGATGCAGAAGCAATTGCACTGGCAAAAGAATATGCAGAAGAGTATGAATTGATGCCCTCCCTGCAAGAATCCGGTAATCAATACGAGGCTCTGTTAGATGCGGCCAAAATTGAATCAGGTCTCACCCATTTTCTGAAGCAAGGAAATTACAAAGGCTTCAGCGATACTTTCGAAGACCTTCATGGAATGAAACAATTGCCAGGAATTGCGGTGCAGCGGCTTATGGCCAAAGGGTATGGTTTTGCAGGGGAAGGCGATTGGAAAACCGCTGCCCTTGTTCGTGCTATGAAAGTAATGGGGCTGGGTTTGCCCGGAGGGAATAGTTTTATGGAGGATTACACCTATCATTTTGAACCTGGTAATGAAATGGTTTTGGGTGCACACATGTTGGAAATCTGCGAAAGCATAGCTTCCGCAAAACCTCGTTGCGAAGTACACCCGCTGTCTATTGGTGGCAAAGCCGATCCCGTAAGGCTGGTATTTGAAGTAGGAGCAGGAGAAGCACTCAATGCTTCGCTTATTGATATGGGTAACCGGTTTCGCTTACTGGTAAATAATGTGGAAGCTATAGCACCTATACACGAACTTCCTGAACTGCCAGTGGCAAGAGTATTGTGGAAACCGTTACCCAACATGAAAGATGCCTGTTCTGCATGGATACTTGCAGGCGGTGCCCATCATACCTGCTTTAGCCAAAATCTTTCCGCGGAACATTTAGAGGATTTTGCCAATATCGCCAATATAGAATATGTAAAGATTGACAGCGATACAAAAATGTATTCCTTTAAAAAAGAACTGCAATGGAGTGAAGTATTTTTTAGCCTGCAAAAAGGATTTTGATAAGATTACTTACCGATTTCCTATATTTCCATTTTTAAAATTTCCTTAAAAAACAAAACAGCCAAATGAATGCCGGATTTACTGCTATAGATTATACTATTTTTATATTTTATGCCATTCTGATTGTTGGTTTGGGATTGTGGCTTTCCCGGGGTAAGAAAGGAGAGGAGCAAAACGCAAAAGACTACTTTCTGGCAGGTGGAACATTAAGCTGGTGGGCGGTTGGTGCTTCGCTGATTGCTGCCAATATTTCTGCTGAACATTTTATTGGTATGTCCGGTTCTGGTTTTGCCATTGGATTAGGCATTGCTGCCTACGAGTGGCTCGCAGCCATCACCCTTATTTTGGTGGCTAAATTTTTGTTGCCACAAATGATTGAGAAAAAGATTTTTACCATGCCCCAACTGGCCAAGGAACGCTATGGTGATGGGGTAAGCTTTTTCTTTTCCTTCTTTTGGTTACTGGTTTATATATTCGTCAATCTGACCTCCGTTGCCTGGTTGGGTGCACTGGCCATGTACGAAATATTAGGGGTGCCTATGCAATATGGCGTACCGGGTCTGTTGTTATTTGCAGGCCTGTATTCTATTTACGGCGGACTAAAGGCCGTGGCCTGGACCGATGTAGTGCAAGTAGTATTTTTAATTGGTGGCGGACTTATTACAGCCTGGTTTGCCCTTGCCGCGGTAGATGAATCTGGAAATGCCATCAATGGTTTTATTACTGTACTCAAAAGCATCAGGGCCGATGCTGCTGATCTGCATTTTAATATGATTATAAAAGAAGGGGTTGCTGCTATACCAGATGGAAATGGGGGCACCAAAGATCCATTCCTCGATCTGCCGGGTCTTGCGGTAATATTTGGCGCTATGTGGCTGATTAACATTGGCTACTGGGGTTTTAACCAATATATTATTCAAAAAGGATTGGCGGCTAAAAATCTTCATGAAGCAAAAAAAGGATTGCTATTTGCTGCCTATCTTAAAATACTCATCCCGTTGATTGTGATTATTCCAGGCATTACAGCCTTTTACCTAACCAAAGATCCCGCCAATATTGAAAAATTTGGTGCTATTTCCAAGGCGGATCAGGCATATCCCTGGCTGCTGCGTAATTTTGCCCCCGAAGGAATCCGTGGACTTGCTTTTGCTGCATTGGTAGCAGCAGTGGTTTCCTCGCTGGCCTCTATGCTCAACTCCACTTCCACCATTTTTACCCTCGATATTTATAAGGCGCACATCAATAAAGATGCCAACGATAAAAAGTTGGTTTTTGTAGGAAGATTGGCTGCAGGTGTTGCATTGGTAGTTGCTATGTTTGCAGCCAAGCCTTTACTGGGTGGTCTCGATCAGGCTTTCCAATACATACAGGAATATACCGGGTTTATTTATCCCGGTGTTGTAGTGGTTTTTGGTATGGGTATCTTGTGGAAACGCGCCACCAACCGGGCGGGTTTGTGGACAACCATTGCCACCCTGCCTGCAGGTATCCTTATGAAAATATTGCTGCCCGAATTGCCATTTATTATACGGATGGGATATGTATGTATGATTCTCATTACCATTGCCGTGGTGCTTACCCTTACTGATAGTCATCAGGTACCCGTTGCGGAATTGTCTGCAAAAAAACGAAACCGTATGATGAAAATTGCCCAAATATTTATAGGAGTGACGGTTGCTACCTTATTGACCGGCTTGGTTTGGGGTACCAATCTTTTTGGCATGGGGCATACCGATCTGGGATTTGATTCTATCTTTTTTACCATGTTCCTTTTTGCCTTTTTAGCCATTATTTTTTATACCAATGCTACCAGTAAAACAAAGGATCCAAAGGCTTACGATGTAGATCCTGCTCTGTTTAAAACCGATACGGGATTTATGGTAGGCGCCATGGGCATTGTATTCATTATTACTGCACTCTATGCTTATTTCTGGTAAATAAAACCTTTAGTTTAAAAAAACCGGTCAGGAAAATATAATCCTGACCGGTTTTTTGTAGTTAAATTTGTTTACAACTATCATTTACAGAAAACGTTTTGCACCATGCCAAAATACCTCTCCGTTACCGGGTTGATTCTTCTACTTGCCGCTTGTAAAAACGCACCGGATATATTATATAAATCAACTGCTTACTCCATCTATGCCGACAGGGTGTTGCAGGATTCATTTGAAGCCAAAGCTTTGAGTCCGCAGCAAATTATCAGTAATTATAAAAGCCCGGCAAATAATTTTCAGGATGCCAATATCGCTTTTAAATTCTCCATCAATGGCAAAGACAATGAGATGCTTCCGGGCAAAGATCATCATGTAACCATCAAATCGGATAAGGGGAAATCTGAAACTCCTATGATTGTATTTGGTGAGCAGTACAATGAACCAACCACCGATGCGGCTTTTTTGAAATCAGAAACCGGCTTTACAATAAGGCTTGATATGCGGCCCGTATTGGAAGCTTTTGAAACCAAAGGGTTCTTTACCAATGGAAAAGGGGACAGGATTTACAAGGAAGACTTTAAAGCTGTTTATGTAGCCGGCAATACTTTGCCCATGACCTGGGATTTTGATAACCTCAAAAATCGGCCGGAGCTTGAACTAAAAGACCCGGATAAGGATGGCATTTACGAAACCACTTTAATACTGAATAAGGCTTCCGATCAAAAACAAATTGATACCGTATGGCAATTGTCCAAAGACATCAGCGCCTTTCCGCAATATCAGTCGCCCCATGTGATTGCAGATGCTATTTATAATATGGCACTCGAAGAAATGGAGAACGCTGTAGAAACAGACAGTACCCTGCGTACGGGTAAGGAATGGCCTGGTGTATGGACCCGCGATGTGAGTTACAGCATCATACTGAGTATGGCCTATATGCAGCCCAAAGTGGCTATGAACAGTCTGCGCAGAAAGGTGAACACCCGCAAACGTATTATACAGGATACCGGAACCGGGGGCGCCTGGCCTATAAGTACCGACCGTATGATATGGGCCGCCGCCGCCTGGGAAATTTATCTCGTTACCGGCGATGAGGCCTGGCTGAAAGAAGCTTACGAAGTAATTAAAAATTCGCTTTTTGATGATTATAATGTTGCCTATGACGAAACAACCGGGTTGGTAAAAGGCGAGTCTTCCTTCCTCGATTGGCGCGAACAAACCTATCCCAAATGGATGCAGCCTGCTGATATTTTTGAAAGCGAATGCCTCGGCACCAATGCTGTCCATTTTCAGGCCAATACGGTGGCGGCAAAGATGGGCCGTCTGCTGAACGATTCTACCGGCTCGCTTTTTCTCGAAAAGGCTGAAGGGATTAAAATCGGTATTAATAAATACCTGTGGAGTTCTGAGAATTCCTATTATGGGCAATACCGTTATGGCCGGGTTTCAAAAATGCTCTCTCCCCGTTCGGAGGCACTAGGAGAAGCATTGTCGGTGGTATTTGATATTGCTGATCCCGACAGACAAAAGAAAATAGTGGCTTCCACACCCATTGTTGATTTTGGAATCCCCTGCATTTATCCCCAAATCCCTTCCATTCCGCCTTATCACAACAATGGCATCTGGCCTTTTGTACAAACTTTTTGGCTGTGGGCCGGTGCTAAAGCAAAAAATGAACAATCGGTTATGGAAAGCATTGCAGCCATTTACCGGCCATCTGCTTTGTTTTTAACCAATAAAGAAAATTTTGTTGCCGCCTCAGGCGATTATTCTGGAACCGTTATCAATAGCAGTAATATGCTTTGGAGTTTGAGTGGTAACATCAGTCTGGTACATAAAGTACTTTTTGGTATACGTTTCAATGAATCGGGATTGGCATTTGAGCCTTTTGTACCGGCACCACTCAAGGGAGACCGGTCTTTAAAAAACTTCCACTACCGGGGAGCTGTAATAGATATTGAAATGACCGGTTTCGGAGATTCTGTAAGCAGTTTTATCCTCGACGGGCAAATTCAAAAGGTCAATACGTTACCTGCCAACCTTACCGGAAAGCATTCCATAAAAATGGTGATGAACAACATGATTAGTACTTTAGGAACCATTAATAAAGTTCCCAATGCTTTTAGCCTTCCTGCACCTTTGGTTCGGATGCATGGAGATAGTCTTCAACAAAACCGCCTGAAATGGGATTCTATCGGAAATGACGCTAAATTCAATGTTTTCTTAAATAGCGTGAAGCTGGGAGAAACAAGCGATAGTTCCTGGAATCTGAAAACAACGAGTCCCGGATTTTATCAGGTAATAGCTACCAATAAAAAAGGATTCGCATCTTTTGCCAGTGAGCCTATACCGTTTTTTCAACAAAAATTAATACTCTGGGAGGCTGAGGACTTTGCACCAAGATCATCAAAGGGGTTTAAAGGCTTTAGTGGTAAGGGTTTTGTGGAAATAAATCAGGGTCTAAACCGAAAATTGGCCTTTGAGATTGAACTTGAAAAAGAAGGAAACTATGTTATAGGATTCCGCTATGCAAATGGCAATGGCCCCATTAATACGGAAAACAAATGTGCGCTCCGAAGTTTATATATTGATGACCGGTTGAGGGGTGGGGTTGTATTTCCCCAAAGAGGTACCAATGAATGGAGCGATTGGGGCTATTCCAACTATTTAACCATAACTTTTTTACCAGGCAAACACCTCATAGAATTGGTTTTTGATACCTGGAACGAAAACATGAATGGGGAGATAAATCAGGCTATGATAGATGCACTTGTGCTTCAGTCATTAGAGCCCTGAATGGGGATTTCGTAAAAAGATAAGAGCGGCCTTTCCCTTAGAGGGGTGTCGCTCTTATCTTTATTTACTTGAAAATAAAATAATCAGTTGCTTACGGGCTGCTTTTTAAAAGTCAGTTTAAAAAAGATGAGTAATAAACTGAGTGCACAAATTATGCTATTGCAGAGTATAACCGGCCAAAGCATGAGCCCTATGCCATATATCAGCCAAACAACAGTACTGGTAAAAACTATGCACATCATAAGCAGGCTGAGATCTCCGGCACTTCTGCTTCTCCAGGTTTTTATTACCTGAGGAATAAAAGTGATGGAAGATAGCAACGAGCCAAAATACCCTACCATTTCTATAGTACTCATAGGAGGCTTTTTTTAAATATTGGCTTCTTTAACGCGCTCCACATAGTCACCGGTTTTGGTGTTCACCCTTATGTATTCGCCTTCGTTTACAAAAAGGGGTACGTTCACGCTAGCTCCGGTTTCCACGGTGGCTGGCTTCAGGGTACGGGTAGCCGTATCGCCTTTCATACCGGGTTCACTATAAGTAACAAGCAATACAATTTTGTCGGGCAGCTCCACCGTCATTGGCACGTCAGTTTCTGTATTGATGAGCACACCTACTTCCTGTCCATCTTTTAGAAATTGCGGGGCATCTATCAGTGACTCTGCAACCGTAATCTGCTCAAAGGTTTCGCTATGCATAAAACTATACCCTGTATCATCCTTATACAAATACTGATAATTGTGTCTTTCTACGCGTACCGGAAAAATCGAGTCGCCACTATTCCATGTTTTTTCAATGGTTTTGTTATTCTCCACTCCGGTAAGTTTTGCCCAAACTTTGGCTGCAGCTCTTGCAGTTTTATTTTCTCCAAACTCTACTACCTTGTATAAATTGCCATCAAGTTTTAGGATGAGGCCCCGGCTGATGTCTGATGTTGATGCCATATTGAATTAAATTTTAAATTGATTTAAAAACCTGTTTAAAGGCTGAATAAAAAAAAACGAGGCAAGGTTAATGGATGTAAAAAAGCAACCAACCCACTTTATTCAGCCTGCAAATATAAGCGAACCTTTGTATAGCGCTTACTGAACCTCTACAATCAAAAATTTCAGGTATTCCGTGTTGTCGAGGTCCCATACAATCGGGTGATCGCTTGCCTGCGTCTGGTAGATAACCTGTCGGATGCTTCTTTTGGCATCTTTGGCAGCAAGGGAAATGGTTTGCAGAAATATTTCCGGACTTACGAGGTTGGTGCAGCTTGCCGTAACCAGGAATCCGCCCGGTTTTACGAGTTTCATACCCCGCAGATTAATTTCTTTATACCCGGCAATGGCTTGTTGAATTTTATCCCGGCTTTTGGTAAGCGCAGGTGGATCAAGCATTACCACATCATATTGTTTCCCCTCTTGTGCCCACTTTTTCAGCACATCAAATGCATTCATGGCTTCAAACTTGCATATACTCTCCAGGTTGTTGAGGACCGCATTCTTACAAGCCTGTTCTACAGCCTGCTCGCTGATATCGATACCAAGTACCGATTTGGCACCATAATGGCCGGCATGGATACTAAAAGTACCCGTATAGCAAAAGGCCTCAAGTACATCGGCACCTTTCACAATATGCTGAATGGAGCGCCGGTTGTCCTGTTGGTCGAGGAAATAGCCCGTTTTTTGACCATTTTCAATATCCACATAGAATTTCAGCCCATTTTCGTTGATGATTATATTGGTATCAAAAGGCGCTGAAAGGAACCCTTTGATTTGTGGCAATCCTTCCAATTCGCGAACTGGCACATCGTTGCGTTCGTAAATACCTTTCGGGCTGAATATTTTTTGCAAGGCTTCTACGATGGCAGATTTCCAGATATCTATCCCATAAGCAAGCGTTTGCAAAACAAAATAGTCATTGAATTTATCAATAATCAAGGCTGGTAAACCATCAGCTTCCCCAAATACAAGCCGGCAGTTTTCGGTATACCCGGTTTTTTGTCGATATTCCCAGGCCTTGGCAATCTTTTTTTCAAAAAAAAGGGCATCTATAACTTCTTTTATCTCCCTCGTAAGAATCCGGGCAATGATTTGGCTTTTGCGGTTAAAATACCCACGACCCAGAAATTTTTCATACCCATTATATACATCTACAATACACCCGGGTATCAGCTTTTCAACGCCTGCCTGACTGTAGGTTTTACCGGTATCCACTTCGTTGGCATATATCCAGGGATGGCCATTTTCAACGCGATTACCCATTTTTTTCTTTAAAATTACTTTGGGAGTCAATATATCCATTAGGCTGCAAAGGTGCTGATTACAGGGATGGCAGCCAATTTTTGCTGAAACTGTCATTTTTTCGGATTTTTTACAATTGGCAGCATTCTTGTCACTCGTACATTTGCACACTATTTTTAAGAAAACTATTATGAGCGAAAATAAAATAACACAGGATGAAAACGGTAATCAGGAATCTTCTATGTACAACGGGCAACCGATGCCGGATATTAATGTAGATGAAAACGTGGCTGGGACCAATCATTTAAGCGAACCCGTGGAGGAGGAAACTGCTCTTGAATCCTTAAAAATGGAACTTGCTGAACAAAAAGATAAGTATTTACGTCTATTTGCTGAATTTGATAATTTCAAAAGAAGGACGGCCAAAGAGCGGCTAGAGCAAATGCAAACTGCTGGTAAAGAAATTATCGTTTCCCTGCTTGATGTGTTGGATGACTGTGAGCGGGCTGAAAAAGTAATGGCTGGAGGTGCTGATCTTGCGGCTGTGAAAGAAGGTACAAATCTTGTTTTTAATAAATTCAGGAGTATCCTCGAGCAAAGAGGATTGAAACCGATGGAAACCATTAAAGCCGATTTTAATGCCGACCTCCATGAGGCTGTAACGGAAATACCTGCGCCATCAGAAGAGCTTAAAGGCAAGGTGGTAGATGAATTGCAAAAGGGATATACCATGGGTGGTAAAATAATCCGATATGCAAAAGTGGTGGTGGGCAAGTAATCATGCCAAACTGCCACCTGATGTAAAAGGAAAAGAATTCTATAATATTAAAACAATATCCCGCTTTTACTTTTAAAGATATAATCGTCGGTAATATCCAAATAGCTCATTAGGAGCTATTGTTCGAAAAAGAAAACACATGTCAACCAAAAGAGATTTTTACGAAATATTGGGGGTTAGCAAATCTGCCTCAGCTGAAGAAATTAAAAAGGCTTACCGCAAGGTGGCGATGCAATTTCACCCCGACCGGAACCCCGGCGACAAGGAAGCGGAGGATAAATTTAAGGATGCAGCGGAGGCTTACGAAATATTAAGCGATGCCGATAAGCGGGCCCAGTATGATCGTTTTGGCCATGCGGCATTTGGACAAGGTCGCGGAGGTGGCGCACACCCCGGGGGCATGAATATGGATGATATATTCAGTCAGTTCGGAGATATTTTTGGGGAGGATGTATTTGGCAGTTTCTTCGGTGGTGGCGGTGGCCGTGGCGGCCGTGGTGGTGCTCAGACTAGAGGGCGCGGAG
The DNA here is from genome assembly GCA_038209595.1 of Chitinophagales bacterium. Taxonomy (GTDB): domain Bacteria; phylum Bacteroidota; class Bacteroidia; order Chitinophagales; family Chitinophagaceae; genus Phnomibacter. The sequence continues at coordinate 25,962 of JBBQXO010000021.1, read as the reverse complement.
CACGGGGCAGCGATTTGCGCGTAAAGCTGAAGCTTAATTATGAGGAAATAGCAAAAGGAGCTACCAAAACCATCAAGGTTAAAAAATATGTAACCTGTAATACCTGCACTGGTAATGGAGCTAAAGATAAAAGCAGCATTCAAACCTGCGGCACTTGTGGTGGCAGCGGTCAGGTACGGCGGGTACAAAGTACTTTCCTCGGACAAATGCAAACGGTAAGTACCTGTCCTACCTGTAATGGTGCAGGCACAAGCATTACTGCCAAATGCGGATCTTGCAAGGGCGAAGGCAGGGTTTTTGGCGAGGAAACCGTAAGCCTCAATATACCTGCAGGGGTGCAGGAAGGCATGGAATTGAGAATGGAAGGTAAGGGCAATGCTGGAGAAAGAAATGGTATGTCAGGAGACTTGCGCGTATTGATAGAAGAAGAAGCGCATGCTGAACTGCACCGGGATGGGTTGAATGTGGCTTTTGAACTACATGTATCTTTTCCCGATGCTGTTTTTGGAACGGAGGTTACTGTGCCGACTATTGATGGCAAAGCCAAAATAAAAATACCTGCCGGTACGCAAAGTGGAAAAATTTTCCGGCTGAAGGGTAAAGGATTTCCCTCTGTTCAATCTTATGATAAAGGAGACCAACTAATTCATGTGAACATCTGGACCCCTCAGAATATAGATGCAGAGGAAAGATCTGTATTGGAAAAACTGTCTCAAAGCGCCAACTTTCATCCGGCACCAGAAAAAAACGGTAAGACATTTTTTGATAAGGTAAAAGAGATTTTTTCTTAGATCAATCGCTTTTGCGCTTTCTTTTATCTTTTCGCTTTCCGGGTTCCACAGTAATATATAGGGTTTGCGCTTTTTTTATCAGTTCTATTAATTGGCTTTCCTGCCATTTGGTGGGGTCAAAAGAATTTGTTGCCAGGTCAAGCACTTCCAGAAGATTAATATTGGCGGCGGCTTCCGATTTGCGCAATAACTGCCCAAACATAGTTATGGCTGTGGTCAAACGGATAGCCCTGTCTGTTTCTTCCATTGGTTGATAATTGATAACAAAACGATGCAGGTCAGTTTTATTCATACTGTCATTGCCTGGTATTTTGTACTGAATCATCAGTTCTCCAATAGGGCGGTTATAATTTTTTGTAAGAAAAGCAACACTTGTATCTGCCAGCTCTACCTCAAGCATTGTGTTAAGCGAAAATCCGGACCCGATATCTCCCCCTACCAAAAAAGAATTTTCATCATTGATTGCAGTACGTCTGTTTTCATATCCAATTAATTTGTAACGTTTTACCATCCGGGGATCTAGTTTTACGTGAATAGTAACATCCGAAGCCACACTAAACAGGCTTTCACTCAGCTCGCTCACTAATACCTTAGCAGCTTCCTGTTCGCTATCAAGGTAGGCGTAGTTGCCATTTCCATGCCGGGCAAGGGTTTCTATTTTACTATCTTTAAAATTACCCATGCCTACTCCAAGGCAGGTGAGTTTTACCCCGGTTTTTCTTTGCCTGATGATCATTTCTTCCAACTCTGTTTCAGCAGTAAGCCCCACATTAAAGTCACCGTCAGTAGCCAGAATCACCCGGTTATTGGCATCGGGTACAGGATTCACCCGTGCAAGATTGTAAGCCAGTTGGATGCCATTACTGCCTGCAGTGGCACCACCCACCTCAATGCTTTGTATAGATTTTAGAATGGAGTCTTTATAACTTCCAGAGGTAGGAGGGAGCCAGATACCAGCTGCACCACCATAGGTTACAATGGCCACCCTATCTATATCACGCAGGGTATTCACCAGCATGGAAAAGGCTGATTTAAGCAAAGGCATGCGGTTGGGCATGTCCATGGAGCCGCTGTTATCTATTAAAAATACCAGATTGGCGGGAGGAATTTTGGAAAAGTCAAGTGTTTTTGCTTGTGCATTTACAAAAAGCAATTTTGATTGGGTGTTCCAGGGGCAATCTGTGAGCCGGCTTTGTATGGAAAAGGTTTTGTCAGGTGGGGGATTGGGGGCACAGTTCAGGGAGAAATAATTAATCATTTCCTCTATCCTTACAGCATTCGGATTTACCTGTGTATTGTTATCGAGAAATCTCCTGATATTGGCATAGGAAGCTTTGTTGGAATTGGGGCTGAAACCGGTGGTTGTATGTGATATTGTATTTACAAACTGATTTTCTACCAGGGCAGCATAGGTTTCTCCGATTCCTGAATAATACTGTTCTACATTGGTTATTAAATGTGGGGTAAGGTTACTTAAGCGCCCCCTTTCGTCCCGTGCTTTAGAAAGAAAAGCTTTTTCCTTCATCATCAACATGTTTGGACTATCTCCTGTAAGAGCCACTACCAACGTATCTGTTTTATCGTTCCAGCAAGTTACTGTATCTGTTTTATATCTGGATGGGATGCCGAAATCTCCGGTTGCACCTGAACGAAATAAGGCTCCTGTACTATGCAGCCTCATTTTTACATAAGGTGCCGGTTGATTTTCTTTCAAAAAAGTTGTGCCTGTAAAATAATATTGTGCCGAAACGGGTATGGATAGGATGACAAATCCTATTGCCAGAAAGTAAATAATCCAGAACGGCAGCAAGCGTTTCATAACTGGTAAAGGTATGGAATGCTGATTAATAGGAAGTATCGATCGATTCTGAGTGCTTTAACTGGTAGATTTCCGGAATATTTCGGCCATATCCATCGTAATCAAGGCCATAACCCACTACAAAACGATTGGGAATGCTGAATCCGGTGTAGTCAATCACCAAGGGGAAAATGGTGGCTTCCGGCTTATGCAGCAGCACGCATAGAGCCATCGATGCCGGTTGTTGATTTTGCAGTTCCGGGATAAAGTGGGTAAGTGTTCGCCCGGTATCCACAATATCTTCAAGAATCACCACATGACGGTTTTTCAAAGAAATATCCAAACCAATGGCTGAAACCACCTGTCCTGTGCTTTTTGTACCCTTGTAGGAAGCCAGTTTTATAAAACAAATTTCGCATTCAAAATCTATTGCCTTAAATAAATCGGAGGCAAACATAAAAGCACCATTGAGTACCGCAATGAAAAGAGGCTTTTTATCCCGGTAATTTTCTTTGAGTTCTGCGGCTAGCCTTTTTATGGTAGTATTTATTTGCTCCCCATTAAGGTAAGGTACAAAAACCTTATCCAATACTTTAATCTCCTCCATCATCATGGTTATTGTGCCTGTATGGTGTTGTGTAATATTACGGAAGTCGCTTCTTGAACCGAAAGATTCTGAATAGCAAGCAGGGTATAGGATTGTAAATTATAGGTTTCAATTATTCCAATCAATTTGTCAGGATAGCGTGGATTGGTAGCATACCCGGCCTTTTTTAAGCCAATTGCCCAGGCTTTATAATCGGTAATATCCAATTGAAAAAGAAATTCATAATGAGCCCCTGCCCTCAAAAAGTCAGAATGATCCCGGAAGGAAAAAGACACGCTGTCATAAGCTCTGAAACATTCTCCTCTTGCATCATCATCATGGAAGGTAGTGGCGCCGGTCCAGTTTTTTTTGCATTTAATACCAAAATGGTTGTTGGAACGGATAGCAAGGTCGCCGTTTCCAGCGCCTGATTCCAAAACGGCTTGTGCCAGTTTAATAGAAGCAGGGATGCCGGTTCTTTGCTGTTCGGCCATAGCCAGTTGGCAATACCCATCTATGTAGTTCTGCACCTGTGTACTGTATGGGGTAATTTGTGCCTTTCCTGCAAAGCCAGATAACAGGGCAAAAATTAAAAGAAGATGAATGGAATATCTTTTGATCATAGAAGTAAACCGCCAAATGGATTGATAATGAATTAAAACGAAATTAAAGATTTGCCCGCATTTGAGCCCTATCCGTTTTTGCACCTGCCTGCAAAACGGTATTTTTCTTGTTTTAACGACACCGGTTAATCCCGGCTTTTGCTTTTTGTTCCAGCGATAATTCGTAATCGTGGTTCCGCATATCTATACATTCCTGATAGTATTTGATGGCACTATTCATGTTTCGGCGCTTTTCATAAATCAGACCAATTTGTAAAGCAGCCCTCGCTGCATAGTACTCTGTACTTGTTTTTCCAGCAGCTATTGCTGCGAGGTAAGTTTCAATAGCTTTGTCATCCTCTCCTAAGTCATCATATATGCGGGCCAGCCGGTATATGAATTCGAGTCGTTCCACGGCATCCTCAAAATCATTAGAAGACTTACCTGCAAGTGTTTGCAGAGCCTCCTGATGATAGCCGCCATCACTCAGCATCCTTGCTTTCAGCAAATAAAGGTTGGGCGTCTTGCCCGAAGCAGCTTCTTTGTAAGCCTTTTTATCGGCTTCTGCATCCTGTTTCCCCGTCGTGAGTACCTTTTTTATACAACGCTGATATTCAGCCTGATTGCCTTGAATCAGGTAGTAATAAGCCAGTTTCATCCAGGAATCCTTCACGTAAAAGTCGCCTTTAAAAGCACTAAGAAAGCGGTTGAAATAATAGGGGGTAGATTTATCCAAATGATACAAGGAAGCATGTGCCATTTCGAAATCCCAGATAGTGGTATTCATATATTCCGCACTTTTATTGCGGTTGAGAACAATTTTCTTGGTCTGCTCGCTTTGTTTATTGTTTAAATAAAGGTTAGCAGCCATAAAAGTAAAAAGGTGGTTGTTGACCACATCAAGCTGTCGGCGACGAATGAGTGCCAGGGCTTCCTCCGGTTCATTCAGGAGATAAAACTGCAGGTAGCAGTGGTAGAAAACACCTTCGTCTTTAAAAAGGCTTGCCCAGGAATCCTCTGCCTGTAAAAAAGCATCCATCTGTTTTTTTCCGGTTCCCAGGTTGCCGCTGATGCCTACTAGCGAGCTAAGCCAACGATATCCTTTAGGAATAGTACCGGCAGCCATTTGAACCGGCCCTAGTATCATCAGGTTGGGTGTAAAGTCGGGGTATGCACGTTGATTTTCTTTAATGGTTTTTAGCGCATCTCTAAAGCCCCAGCCAGCGCTCATTTTGTTTCCCAGTTTGGCATCTACGGCCGCCCATTGCAGGTAAATCACAGATTCCATAAACCCCTTTAGTGGAGATGCTTCTGAGCTACTCGTTATTGCCGATAAGCGTTTTTTCTTATTGCCTTTCAGTTTTTCGTAGGTAGCCGGATTTTCATTGAGAAACAATTCAAAAAAATCGAGATAGTTTTCAAGATAAAGGGGAATAAGATTATCTGGATCTTTCTTTTTTTCGATGTCAAGTAAGGAGGCAGCTAAATCCAATTTGAGCATCATCGCCGCCTGATAAGCCTTTTGGCATCCCGGGGAAAAATTAAAACGACCCTTTCCCGAAGTGGATGTCGGGATAAAAGCGAGCCATACAAGAAGGAGTATTAAATACCGCATGAAAATGGGCTAAAAATAAGATGGAGTGCGGTAAGGCACTCCATCTTTGTAATAAATTAACCAAAACATAGCAGCCTAAATGGTTACTGTGTCGCTGAGTTCTTCATCTACCAGAATTCGTCCGCAGTTTTCGCAAACGATAATTTTTTTATGTTGTTTGATTTCGCTTTGGCGTTGGGGAGGAACTGCGTTAAAACAACCCCCGCATGCTTCGCGCTGTACAGCAACTACAGCCAGACCATTCCGGTAATTTTTGCGGATACGCTCATAAGAAGTTAGCAGACGGCTTTCTACCTTACCTCTTGCTTCATTGCTTATTGCTTGAAAATGATTTTCCTCTTTTTCAGTGTCTACAATAATTTTCTCCAGTTCTCCTTTCTTGGTAGACAACAAAGAGTCCTTGGTTCCAATGGCTTTGGTGGCAGTTTCAAGCTTTTTGGCCTTCTCTCCAATTTCCAGATTAGCGTCTTTAATGTGCTTTTCAGCTAGTTTTATTTCGAGTTGCTGCATCTCAATTTCTTTGTTGAGTGCTTCAAATTCCCTACTGTTCTTTACGTTATCACTTTGCTTTTCGTAACGGGAAAGCAATTCTTCTGAATCTTTTATCAAAGTTTTTTTGCCTTCAATAAAGTCTGTAATGCCGTTTATTTCTTCTTCTACCCGGGTACGGCGGTTTTGTAATCCTTGCAATTCGTCTTCCAGATCTGCAACTTCCATTGGGAGTTCTCCCTTCAGGACTTTGATTTCATCAAGTTTAGAATCTATTTTCTGAAGGTAAATGAGCGTGCTCAGTTTTTCCTGAACCGAAAATTCTTTTACTGCGGCCATAATTATATTAATTGATGATAATCCTCAAGTTTTAGTTGATTTCCTGTTTCCCTACGTAAAATACTGAACGGGATTGGTAATCACCTTTGTTTTGAGGACGGCAAAGTTAGGGAATTTACTGTTTATATAACCAGTCATTAATTCTACGGTAGCTACTTCGCTTTCATAATGGCCAATATCCATCAAAAGTATTTTACCATCGGCCTCAAAATAATCATGGTATTTTAGATCAGAAGTGATGAAAACATCGGCCCCTTGCCGGATAGCATGTGATATAAGAAAACTGCCCGCCCCTCCGCAAATCGCTACTTTTTGTACCTTTTTGTTCATTAGAGGACTTGTTTTAATAACAGAAAGATGGAATTTGGCCTTTATCAGGCTTAGAAATTCAGTTTCTTCCAGGGGGTATTCTAAGTTACCGATCAGGCCGCTGCCAGTTTCAGGATGTGTGTTTTCGGTTATAACTATTTCATAGGCTACTGTTTCATAGGGGTGGGCGTTATGAAGTGCCTGCAGCACATTTTCCTTCAACCATACAGGAAAAATGACTTCCAGTTTTATTTCTTCAAGGGTTTCTAAGGGTCCGTCGGTTGACCCGATAAAAGGTTTAGAACCTTCCATTGGTCGGAAGGTACCCGTTCCCAGTGCCGAAAAGCTGCAGTTTTCATAAAGTCCTATTTGCCCTGCTCCTGTTGCATACAATGCTTTTTGTACTTGCAAATGATGTGTTTTGGGTACATAGGTATAGAGTTTGGCAACCTGTCTGCTTTTTTTATAAAGAATCTGACGGCCGATAGGGGAAATACCCATTTTGTTGGCAAAAGCTGCATTAACTCCTGACAAGACATTGTCGAGGTTGGTATGAAATGCATAAACTGCGACGTTATTTTTGATAGCAAAAACCAACAGTCGGTTCACCAGAGTGTTGCCAGCAAGTGATTTGATTGATTGGAAAACAAGCGGGTGGTGAGCAATTATCAGGTTGCAATTTTGTTCCAGTGCTTCTTCCAGTACTTTTTGGGTAATATCGAGACAGCACAAAGCTCCCCGGCACTCCTCATCCGCGTCACCAGAAAGCAGCCCTGCATTGTCATACCCTTCCTGAAGGGCTCGGGGAGCCCATTGTTCCAATTTTGAAATAACTTCAGATATTTTCATATTTAACTATCTTTGAAGATGCGTATGTGTCAGTTTGGTAATTTTAGAATATTATTGCAAAGCTATTGGTTAATCTTTTTTATTAACAGGCAAACTATCTAACAAACCTTCAAAACATTATAAAATAAACCACTTCGATTTGGCAGTTTCATGAAACATTCTTGTCGTACGGTTTGTTTATACCAAAATATCCCTTGAACATAAACGTTAACGGAATGATGATTAATCGTTAGGATTTGTGTAACAAAATAAAAGTATTCAGTGCTTAAAAAGGGTCTGATTTTTACGGTATTAGCGGTTATAATTCTATCCAATATTTCCATTGGTCAGGTTTCAGCAGATTTTGACGCCAATATCAAAGCAGGATGTGTACCAGTAGCTGTCACTTTTCAGGATAAATCTACTGGTAATCCTACACGCTGGTTGTGGGAAATAAGTGATGGGCGTACATCAGATAAACAAAATCCTTCTTTTATTTATCTTGATCCTGGGAATTATAACGTGAAGCTTACCGTTTACCTTGGGAATGATTCTTCCTTGGTTACCAAAACAACTTTTATTCAGGTTTACGGATTACCGGTGGTAAATTTTTCGACTGATGTAGCCTCAGGATGTATTCCGCTTAAAGTAACTTTTACCAACCAATCCTCACCAGGTTCCGGGAGTATAAGCAGTTCAAGCTGGGATTTTGGGGATGGTAATACCGGTATGGGTCAAACAGGCTCACATACTTATATAAATCCGGGAAAATTTAATGTTAACCTCACGGTAACGAATAACTTTGGGTGCAGAAGATCCTTATCCATTCCTGATCTTATCAATATTTTTGATTCCGTGGGTGCTGATTTCAACTTCAAGGTCAGACCCTTCTGTGACGTCCCTATTACTGTTGATTTTACTGATACCAGCCAGGGGAGTTCGATTAATTTCAGAACCTGGGATTTTGGAGATGGAACTAATTCTATAGTTCAAAACCCAGCGCATACTTATGCCTCAACGGGTGTCTATAATATTCAAATGATTGTCGGAAATGTAAGTGGCTGTTTGGATACCATTATAAAGAAATTAGACATCTCCGTAGCTACCTTCACGGCAAGGTTCACTTCAAAACGAAATGTTTGCAGTGGGGAAGATTTAAATATTTCTAATACCTCAAATGTTCCGGTCAACTCGCTTGACAGCCTCCGATGGACCTTTGGAGACGGAACGAGTTCTACAGTTTTTAATCCTTCCAAGAGTTATAATACTCCTGGTAATTATACAGTACAGCTTACCACTTATTACAACAGTTGTTCGGATGTTTTTACCCGGACTGTTACAGTAAATCCAAATCCACGTGTGCTTTTTTCCGGTGATTCTTTATCTACCTGTAAGCCTCCATTGACTGTAAATTTCACCAACCTGACTTCTAATACAACGGTAGTTCGCTGGGATTTTGGAAATGGCCTTACTTCCACTGCAAGGAACCCAACTATCACTTATGATTCTATTGGTAGCTATCCCGTTAAGTTGATATTGCGCTCCAGCAATGGATGTACTGACAGTCTAATCAGGCTCAATTATATCAATATTCTTCCCCCTGTTATAGGTAACCTGCCACCCCTTTCCTTTGAGGGGTGTTTCCCCTGGACCAATACTTTTAAACCTGTTATCACTAGTCTTGTTCCTATTACTCGTTGGGAATGGGATTTTGGTGATGGTCGTACGTCTACGGACAGCTTTCCAACTATTGCCTATACTACACCGGGTGAATACATCGTAAAACTAAAAGTATTTACAGCAACCGGGTGCGAAGACAGTGCTCAAACCCTCGTTAGGGGCGGTACCCCTCCTGTATTTAGTTTTACTGCTGATCCACTTGTGGTTTGCCCGCTTGACGTGGTAACTTTTAAGCCAAATATTACCACTACGTACGATAACGTTTTTTGGGAATTTGGGGATGGGGGAACTTCCGTAGAATTGAACCCAATCCACCAGTATCTGGATACTGGTTATATGAAGGTGGTATTGCGGGTGTCTTACTTTGGTTGTACCGACTCCTTAGCCATTGAAGATTATATATACGTAAAACCTCCCATTGCCCGCTTTGAGGTTAGTCTTGAGTGTGATGACCAATTTACCAGAATCTTTACAGATAATTCCATAGGAGCTCAAACGTGGTTTTGGGATTTTGGGAACGGAGATACCTCCACCCTTCAAAATCCTGTATATGTTTATGCTGATACGGGTACCTACAATGTGAAATTGAGGGTAACCAACGATAGTTGCCAAAATGAAACCGTAAAAACCATTTATGTTCTTAGGGAACGTCCCGACTTTACTGTGACTCAAACAGAATCCTGTAGTGAATCTATGGCTGTTTTTACAGCCGTAGGTGACTCCTTGCGTGCTTCCAATATTCAGGTATTTAATTGGAGTTTTAATGGTCAGGGCTTGGCTTCTTCAATTGATTCATTCATTGTAAGAAGTTTTAATCGGTCGAGAACCTATGACGTAAGCCTTAGTATTGCAGATTTAAATGGATGTTTCTTTGAAATTCAAAAAACCATAGATATAAAAATTGGGGGACCAGAGGCCATCTTCGGACCCACTTTTCAAACGGTTTGTTTGGGTGATACAATTGCTTTTACGGATTCTTCGCTTATTCAGCCGCAGAATACCATTGCTCAATGGGTTTGGAATTTCGGGGATGGATCACCCCAAACTTTTTCCCAGCCGCCCTTCAGGCATGTTTATAAGGATACCGGTTTTTTCAATGTATCCATGAAAGTGACTGATATCAATGGTTGTTCAGATTCTGTTACCATTACCAAAGCAGTTCGGGTTTTTGGTCCTTTTGCTGATTTTTCTTCGTCTGATACTATAATTTGTGTACTCGCTCCAGTGCGGTTTACGAATAAATCTACCGGTGTCGGGTTAAAGTATCTTTGGTTTTTTGACGCAAATGACTCCACAGCTGCTGTTAGTCCTGCAAAAATATTTAGCGGAGCAGGTAATTATAATATCAAGCTGCGGGTAACCGATACGGCCAATTGTGTGGCAGAAGTTACAAAGCCTTCTTTTATTCAGGTAGGAGGGCAAAAAGCCGGTTTTTCCATTAGTGATTCAATTGCTTCCTGTCCACCCATCAGGATCAATTTTACCAACCAGTCCAACAACGCTATTAGTTATGCGTGGAGGTTTGGTAATGGGAATACTTCTACACTTATAAATCCCATACAAACCTACACTACACCAGGACAATTTAAGGCCCGCCTGATTATAACCGGAAATGGTGGGTGTAGAGATACCTTAATCCGCAATATAAATATCGGGGGGCCTACAGGTACTTTTACCTATGGGCCGCTGATTGGTTGCCCTCCCCTAAAAGTTGATTTTACCAGTACTACTCAAAATGTAAAATCTTTTATATGGGACTTTAGTGATGGCCAAACCGAATTTAGCCTTGATTCCAACAATTCCCACCTTTACCTCAATCCTGGTATTTATCGTCCACGTATCATCCTGGAAGATGGACAGGATTGCAGGCTTCCGGTGACAGGGAATCAGATAATCCGGGTAGTAGGTGTTCGGTCACTTATCAAACCTTTAAAACGTTATCAGTTTTGCGATACAGCTACTATTGCCTTCAGCGATTCTTCTTTGGTTAGTTCTACCATACGTTTGTGGCGATGGGATTTTGGCGACGGGGATACATCTAATCTTCAAAATCCGGTGCATACTTTTAACAGGCCCGGTCGTTACACGGTTTCCCTTTATGTAGAAACTACAGACAATTGTTCCAGTATCAGCACCCTCAATGAACAGGTAGTTATTGCCCCAACTCCTATTCTTGATATAGGAGGCAATCTTGACCTTTGTTTGCCTGCTACCTATACATTCAGACCAACCTGGGTGAATCCAGATACAACCATGCTTAATATGAAGTGGAACTTTGGACAAGGAGACACCAGTAGTCTTTTCGTACCTCCGGTAGTCACCTATCCGACAGTAGGAGTTTATACAACATTACTTACCGTAAACAACCAATACAATTGTCCGGATACCCTCATCAGGACTGTTACGGTTACTGAAGTGGCCGATGTACTTTTTGGATCGTTGCCGGTGAGGGTTTATTGCGATAGTGCTATAATTGCTTTTCAGGAAAATGTTACCGCCCGATCTCCGATTAATGTTTGGACCTGGGACTTTGGAGATGGGAATATTTCTAACAACCGCAATCCGACGCATACCTATTCAAAGCCAGGTACCTACCGGGTAAAACTTCAGGTAAATGCCATCAACGGATGTATCAGTTCGGGTGAATTTCCGGGTACCATCAGGGTGGTCGCCTCGCCGCAGGTAGTTCCCCAAAGAGATACCAGTTTCTGCCTTCCGGCCAATATTGATTTTGCAGCCTCTCTCGTTCCTGCCGATACAAGTCAGGTAAACTGGCTTTGGGATTTGGGTAATGGCCAACAACAGGCAAGCGCCTCCGCATCTAATATTTTATTTGGCACCCCGGGTGTTTTCAGGGCGAGTGTAGTGGCCACCAATCCAGACGGGTGTACAGATAGGAGCTTCAGGGTGGTAACAGTTAATGATACCCCTAATGTGAAAGTGGTTCAAAATACACCGGTTTGCCTGGGTAAATCTGTTCGATTAACCGCTACAGGTGCCGATCGATACCAATGGGATACACAACCTACACTAAGTTGTGTGAATTGTGGCAGTCCTACCGCCCGGCCTATTTCTACCATTATTTACCGGGTTACCGGTTCCACATTTGCTGGCTGCAGCAAGGTAGATACCGTGCTGGTGCGGGTTATTTTCCCCAAAATATTGCAAACCTTTTTGGGGGATTCTATCTGCCTTGGAGAGTCATTCAGGCTTTTTGCGGCTGGAATGGATTTTTACAATTGGTCGCCGGCTGCGGGATTGTCTGCTACTAATATTGCCAGCCCGCTTGCATCCCCGTTAACCAGTACCGTGTACCGGGTTATTGCCTCAGATTCCTTTAACTGTTTCCCCGATACCGCCTTTGTGCCGGTAGTAGTATTTCTTCGACCAACAGTTAATATTATCCAGGATAAAATAATAGCTCCGATTGGAACCTCGATTACTATTACCACTCAATCTGCCAATGTAACCCGTTGGAGATGGACTCCGGTTGCAGGTTTAAGTTGCACCAATTGTCCGGAACCGCAGTTTACTGCTATCCGAAATATAGTGTATCGGGTGGAGGTAGATAATGAAGGTGCCTGTCCGGCAACCGATGAGGTAGAAGTAGAAGTTCGATGTCTTGCCAACGAAATATTTGTCCCCAACACCTTCTCACCAAACGGAGATGGGCGGAATGATCGTTTCTATCCACAAGGCCTCGGCGTAGCTGGTATAAAACATATGCGCGTATTCAACCGCTGGGGGGAATTGGTTTTTGAAAAAACGAATTTTAATTCAAATGATCCCTCGCAGGGATGGGATGGAACTTATAAAGGACAAATACTAAGCCCGGATGTTTTCGTTTATATGATAGATGTGTTATGCAGTAATAATCAAATTCAGGAATTAAAAGGAAATATTACCCTTTTGCGATAAAAAAAATAGAAAAAGAGGAAGTTTGGCTGAAATGGAAAAAAGGAAGATTTTATTTTACTGGTTTGTTGCGGTTTGCATCATTTGGCCTGGAACTAAATTAAATGCGCAGGATGTGCATTTTTCGCAGTTTTTTGAGGCACCCTTGTGGCGGAACCCTTCTTTAGCAGGTATTTTTACCGGTGATGTTCGCTTTCAGGGTGTTTATCGCACCCAATGGGGTTCTGTTACCGTTCCGTTTCAAACAGGCAGTTTTAATGGGGAGTATAAGATGCCCATTGGCAGCGGAGACGATTTTCTAACAATTGGTGGTCAGATTGTTTATGACAGAGCAGGAACTACCCGTTTTACCACCACCCATTTACTCCCGGCTATCAACTACCACAAATCATTGAGCGGGGATAAAAATTCTTACCTTTCTTTGGGCATAATGGGTGGAATGGTGCAAAGAAGTATTGATCGTACTAAAATTACCACATCCAGTCAGTTTGATGGTACGGGCTATAATCCGGCACTTGATATAAACGAAGATATTGCAAATTATAATCTTATTTATGGCGATGCCAGTGTAGGCCTCAGTTTCAATTCCTCCATTGGTGGTAAGGAGGCGGATAATTTTTATGTGGGAGCAGCTTACCACCATTTCAACAGGCCAAAAAATTCTTTTTACAGAAATCCCGCTGTTGAATTGCTGCCAAAATGGGTTTATTCCCTTGGTGTCCGTACAGGGGTTACTCCCAATATATACCTTACTATACAAGCCGACTACAGCAGGCAGGGTGCTTACAGCGAAGTGCTTGCGGGTGCTATGGTGGGTTTCGGTTTGGGTGATTACCAGTTCTCTGATTCAAAGCAAAGCGTTCACTTTGGGCTGTTTACGCGTTGGTCCGATGCTTTGATTCCGGTTCTTAGGCTCGATTTTCTACCCTTTTCTACCACTTTCAGTTACGATGCCAATATATCCAAACTAAGAACAGCGAGCCAGGGTAGAGGAGCTTTTGAACTGTCCATATCTTATATAGGCTTTTTAGATAGAAACAACTCCACAAAAAATGTACTACTTTGTCCGCGATTTTAATTCTGGAAAGTATTTTTAAATCTGTGCGACTTGTTGACCAATAATTTTTCATACCAAAAATGGGTTCCGGCATTATTCGCCCTTGCAGTCATTCTGCTTTTTGTACAAATTGGCAGTACCCCCATTTACATATTGGATGAGGCCAAAAATGCTCAATGCGCCAGGGAAATGTGGTATAGCCAAAACTGGTTAGTTCCAACATTCAATGGGGAACTGCGCACCGATAAGCCCCCCCTGCATTACTGGTTTATGGGGGTAGCCTATCAGGTATTTGGGGTGGGGGCTGGCTCTGCCCGTTTTTTTAGCGCCCTGATGGGGATATTTACTTTATGGATTTCTTATCTTTGGGCAAAAAAATGGCTGGGCCCCGAAGTTGGTTTTTTCACCCTGCTTTCCCTGGTGCTTTCGGTCCATTTTATTTTTGAATTCCGGTTATCTGTTCCAGATCCTTACCTGATTTTTTTTACTGCCGCTAGTCTTATGGCAGGCTTCAATTATTTGCAGGATAGTAAAAACAATGTGCTTTGGCTTTTTATTACGGCATCTTCTTTGGGCATTGCAATGCTGGCTAAAGGACCCGTAGCCCTGGGATTACCCGGGTTGGTCTTTTTAGGTTTTGTTATCTGGCAAAAAAAATGGTGGGTCTTTAAAGATTGGAAGATCATACCAGCAGGAGCACTGGCCTTGGGTATTGGTTTGCCCTGGTATATTATGATACATAAAGTTACCGATGGAGCATTTACAGAGGGATTCTTTTTTGAGCATAATTTCAGTCGTTTTTCATCGGAAATGGAAGGGCACGGCGGACCTTTTATTTTAACGCCGCTCATTGTGCTCATTGGTATGTTACCGTTTTCTTTATTGGTGTTTAATAGTTTGCAGCCCAAAAAAGGGTTTTTTAAAGTACCTGTTTTTATTTTTGCTTTTTGTGCGGTACTGGTTTTTGTAGCATTTTTTAGTATCAGCAGCACTAAATTACCCAACTATGCCATGCCTTGCTATCCTTTTGTGGCCTTGTTGATAGCCATGTTTTTAAAAAAGGTATTTACCGGGGAAACGCCTCTCCCAAAGTATTTTATCCCAGTCATGGTGTTATTGTCTGTGGCTTTGCCTCTTACTGCATATTTGGGTATCCGGGCCGAAAATGCTGTTTCAGATTTATGGTGGGTCGCTTGCTTGTTATTGGTATTGCCTGTAGGTACCATTTTTGGCTATGTCCTTAGCATAAAAGACAAGCTTGCGGGGATGGGTGCCGTTTTGGTCAGTTGGGCGTTGTTTTCGGTAATATTTATCCAAATTGGATATCCGCTGCTCTACAATCGCAATCCTGTATCCTATATTAAGTCTTTACTTGCTCCCGACCGGGTCATGTTTGGGTATAAAGCGTATAATCCTGCCTTTAATTTCAATGTGCAGCCTGACGGGGTACCTGTAAAAGTGTTTGAAAAGATAGAGGATTTACAAAAAGCCATCCTGTTATTGCAAACAAAATCCCCTGCTGAAAAAAATACCGGCATATATATTCTTTCGCGTAAAGAGCACTTGGAAGAGTTAATGCCTTTAAAGGTTACACTTTTGGCTGAGAAAAGGGATCTTTTCGAATTGCCGACGACGGTAATTTTAAAGGTCAAGAAATAATTTTTTAAAATATTTTGTACAATGCAATTAAATCCTATTTTTGCAGCCCTTTAAGGGGAAAAAGAATTCACCTGGTGAGGTGGATGAGTGGCTGAAATCAACGGTTTGCTAAACCGTCGTACGGATTTAAGTCTGTACCGCGGGTTCGAATCCCGCCCTCACCGCAGAAAAGATTGATTTATATTTAGTTCATTAAACAAAATTTTTTAAGTAAATTGTATTATTGAATAGTTAATAATAGTTTTGCTAAATAATTTACGCACTCACACATGTTTGATTTTGAAAAACTGGAAGTTTATCAGGTCACTAAGACTCAAAACATTGATGTGTTGAAATATTTGTTGCACAACAACAATTTAAATGACGACTTTGAAAAGAATTGGAAAGAGGCAAGTATGGGAACCGTACTTAATCTGGCAGAAAGTACAGCAAGGATGACGCACCCGGAAAAAAAGCAGTACTTGACCCTTGCAAGAGGGAATATCAATGCCTGTGTTGCCCTGATGGAAATAGCCAAAGAAATGGGTTGGCTTAACACAGAATCTTTCGAACATTTTTACAATCGCTACGAGCAAATGAGTAAAATGATGCTTGGAATGATTCGTAGTTTTAGCAGTGATAATCGGGTATAAAAAACCAGTGAGGTACTAAAATTTTACCGGAGAGGAGTTCCTTCAATAAAAAGGTATATTTACAAATCAATCGGGAAGTAGCGCAGGCCGGTAGCGCACCTGGTTTGGGACCAGGGGGTCGCAGGTTCGAATCCTGTCTTCCCGACAAAAGTCAACCATTTATGGTTGGCTTTTTTTTGTCTATACCCAATCTGCCATTCCAGATTGTATTCTTTGTTTTTTGGTAATCAGAAATATCTGCTTACTTCCTAATTGCTCTTTTTTCTTTCAAATCTGTTTCCACTGTGGTGTAGCGCTTTTTTAAACCAGAAATCGTTTCTTTTTATTTTGGAGTGTATACCTACAGGTACACATACAGCTCTTATTAATGAAAACTTTCAAACCTTTATAAATCTAAATAAGATTTTTTTGGAATACTTTGTTCAGGGAATAGGGGTCTTATACATATTGTTTTGTTGGTGATTATTATGTGGAACGAACTAGTGTTCAGAGTAAATTAATGCATATGGTTAAAACCAATCAATTGCCTGATCTAACCATGTTTTTGCCGGAATATCTTTTATACAGCTGCACCTGAAATAAGTCCATTTGCTTTTTACAAGTTTTTTTAATAAAGGGTCTTTTATTTTTATTGGTACGTTTTACACAAGAAGAAGAGATATTGTATCATTTTATTTATTAAAAATCAATTCATTGGTAATCGGTAAATAACAATGCAGCGTTTTCGGTAAATAAGAATAGATAGTTTTTGGCAACAAGGAATGCATAGTTTTTCTTTTTTTGGGAATGTTTCACGGATAATTATTGCATGTTCCAATATCACCTTAGTACTCAATAGGCATGCAAGCCTTTAAGCGATATTTACTGTTTGTATTACTTTTCCAGGATGATTTCTAAAAGGATCATTTTTTCTATCGAGTCTTGTCTGAATTGCTAAAAATGAGGTTCTTGTTATGTTTTTATGACCCGATTAATAGCTGGATATAATGGGCAGGCTTAAAAAAAGAGTATATAAAATTCCGCTATTTGTTTACAATTTCGAGGATGCCATCAGGCTAATGCATAAATTATTTGAAATGTTAAAAAAAATTAACTTATTATCAATGTTTGCGCATTGATATTTTTGACTATTATCCGTCTAAACCGCTGATACAATTGATTTTAGATTGAAAAGTTGGTTCTTATTGAATTAGAAATAAATAGTTTAATATGTTAAAGTATTTAACTTTTCTTTTATTTTATCTGTTTTTGACAGTTGCATATCTCTATTTTTATTCCTGCTTTTATTATCAAATCAAACTAAAATCAGCTTATGAGGAAGATCATTCCGCTTCTACTCATGCTTGTTGCGTATGCACAAGTGTGGGCACAGGATAAAACCATTTCGGGTAAAGTGACCGATCAGAATGGGGTTTCCGTACAATCTGCAAGTGTACTGGTAAAAGGTACTCAAAATGGTACAACCACCAACACAGAGGGAACTTTTACCCTGAATGTCAAAAGTTCTGACAAAACCTTACAGGTTTCAGCGCTGAACTTTCAAACCATGGATATTGCTATGGGTAACACTTTAAACTTTAATATTAAATTAGAACCAGGCAGTTCTGACCTTGATGAAGTAATTGTGGTGGCTTATGGTACCGTTAAGAAATCTGATTTTATCGGATCGGCGGGAACAGTTACTGCTCAGGATATTGAAAAGCGTCCGGTGGCCAACATATCAAGAGCGCTTGAAGGAAACGTTCCGGGTGTAATCGTTACCACAGGTAGTGGTCAGCCCGGTAGCGGTTCTGCAGTAAGGATCCGTGGTTTTGGATCTATCAATGCTACGCAGGATCCCCTTTACGTGGTGGACGGAGTTCCCTATGTAGGCGGGTTATCCAATCTTAATCCTGATGATATTGAAACCCTGACTGTTTTAAAAGATGCAAGTGCCACTTCATTATATGGCGCCCGTGCCGGTAATGGGGTAATTTTAGTTACCACCAAAAAAGGTAAAAAAGGAAAAAATGGCCTTTCTCTGAAAGTTCAGCAGGGTATTAGTGCACGAGGTATTCCTGAATATGACCGGGTAAACCAGTTTGAATATTATCCCGTAATGTGGGAAGCTTATCGCAACTCATTGTCTTATCGCACCACAGGTGGTATCTCTTTAGATTCTGCAAGCCGCGTGGCATCAGGTCTTACTAACCGCAATGGTATACATGACTTATTGGCTTACAATCCTTTCAATGTTTCCCGGAATTCCATAATGGGTGTAGATGGAAAAATCAACCCCAATGCCCAATTGCTTTATGGTGATGATCAGGATTGGACTGACTTTTTTATGAGTAATGGCTACCGTCAGGAATACAACCTGAGTTTTAACGGGGGTGCCGATAAGTCTGATTATTATGTATCTATGGGATACCTGAAAGAAGATGGATTTACCAAAAATACCAATTTTGAAAGATTTACCGCAAGAACCAATATCAATATAAGTCCATTGAGTTGGGTAAAAGCAGGAATCAATATATCAGGTAATGTTACCAAAGCCAATCAATCAAGTGAAGGAGGAGCTATAGCAAATCCATTCCAGTTCTCAAGAAATCTTGGTCCTATTTACCCTTATTGGGCGCATAATATGACCACGGGTGAGTTCCTTCTGGATGAAAATGGTAATCGCATCTGGGATTTAGGGAATTTTGAAAATGAACCGATTGGTATCCAAAATGGCATTCGCAACCGTCCAGGTACTACCGCTGGCAGACATGCTCCGGCTGAATTAGAATTGAATATTAACCGCTTCCGTCGTTTGGTGGCAAGTATTCGCCAATATACCGAAGTGACAATTATTCCTGGGTTGAAATTTACGGCCAACTTTGCCTTTGATTATGAAAACCAGTTCGATGAAGGATACGAAAATCAATTAGTGGGTGATGGTGCCCCTGCTGGTCGTGCCGATAAGGTACACGATATCAATCAGGCACTTACTGCTAATCAGTTGTTAAATTACAAAAAAGGTTTTGGAGTACACTCTCTGGATTTCCTCGCAGGTCATGAAAGTTTTGATCAGCAAATAAGCAATATGCGCGGTTTCCGCCAAGGCCAATCGCTGACAGGAAATACTGAGTTTGGTAATTTTACCACCATCAATACCCTGACTTCGGTAACCGATCGTTATCGTACGGAAAGTGTATTTGGTCGGGTTAATTATGATTATGACAGTAAGTTTTATGCCTCAGGTAGTATCCGTCGCGACGGTAATTCGCGTTTTGCCAGTCAATCACGTTGGGGAACATTTTGGAGCGCTGGTGCTGGTGTGGCACTTGACAAGCTGGCTGGTATTTCTGATATATCCTGGATCAATCAGTTAAAACTTCGTGGTTCTTATGGAACAGTAGGTGTGGCTGATGGTATTGGATTTTATGCCTGGCAGGGACTTTATGGATTTGCCAACAACGCTAACGAACCAGGAATCGTGCAAAGTCAGTCTTCTTTTGAAAATCTTGATTTGACTTGGGAAGTAAACAGGCAGGCTGATGTAGGTTTAGATTTTGTCTTATTCAATAGAAAATTGAGTGGTTCATTTGAATGGTACAACCGTATTTCTCAGGATCTGCTTTTTGCTGTTCCTACGCCTCTGTCTTCCGGAGCTTTATCGCTTACACAGAATACAGCAAGCTTGTATAACCGGGGTATTGAAATTGCGTTGAATGGCAGCATTATCTCCAAAAAGAACTTCACCTGGAATATGGGTGTTCAATTCACTACCGTTCGCAATCAGATCACCAAAATGCCTGAATCGGTACCAGAGTTTATTACGGGCACCAAGAAATATGCAGTTGGGGCATCATTATTTGATTATTGGATTCGTAGCTATTATGGAATTGATTCAGATGATGGTTCGGTGCTTTATCTGGCAGAAAACAGACAAGCCGGTGATGTTCGCCTTAAAACCAATAAAGAGGGTGGGGTTGATACTGTTACTACTAGTATAAACAACGCCATGTTTGAATATCAGGGTGGTGTGATTCCTGATTTTTATGGCAGCATGACTCAGGAGTTCCGATATAAGAACTTTACTTTGAGTGCCTTGTTTACATTCCAGAGTGGTGGATTAACTTTTGATGCGGCTTATCAGGGTCTGATGTCCTCAGGTACTTATGGGAGCGCTGTACACAAGGATATCCTGAACAGATGGCAGAACCCGGGAGATGTAACCAATGTCCCTAGAATGGATAATGGTCAAACGCAAAATTTCAATGCGACATCTTCCCGTTGGTTGATTGATGCCTCTTATTTCAACATCAGGACCATTACTCTGAATTATGCCATTCCAAAACGTATATTAAATAAGCACAGCATTTCTTCTGCAAGTGTATTTATCAGTGGGGAGAATGTGGCCTTCTTCAGCAAGCGTAAAGGCATGAACAATCAGAATGCTTTTTCAGGTATCACAGGTAGTAACTATCCCCCGGCTCGTATTATTTCTGGTGGATTTTCAATCAACTTATAAATTTAGGCGCAATGAGAAATAATAAAATCATCGGGTTTTCACTCATGCTGGTTGTACTGGCAGGAGTTTCCTGTAAAAAAACGTTTTTAGATACCTTTCCTACCAATGCCGTTTCTGCATCTGAAGCAGTGCGTTCTACTGCTAATGGTTATGCCGCCCTCAACGGTATTCATCGCATTTTGTATGTACAATACGATGGTCAACCACAAGGAGGAGAGTCGGCTATTATGATTATCAGAGATTTAATGGGGGAAGATGTGATCTTGACCCGTGCGAATGGTCGTCTGGATTTTGTGGGGCATGTTCGGTATATTGATCACAGAAATGTAAACTCAGGCAATACCCGTTTTGTTTTTCGTTTATACTACCGGATAATAGCCAATGCCAATGTACTCATCAATGGGATTGATGATGCCACCGGACCTCAGGCTGATAAAAACATCATCAAGGGTCAGGCTTTGGCTTACCGTGGATGGGCTTATTTTAACCTCGTGCAATTGTGGGGACAACGTTTTGAAAAGGGTGGCGCCAACAGCACCCTGGGCGTACCTCTTTTATTGCAAAATGCATTGGAAGGACAGCCAAGGGCAACCGTTGCAGAAGTTTATACACAGGTTAATAAAGATCTGGATGACGCCATTACTCTGCTTGTTGGCTATACCCGTACGGGAGCTCCTGCTACAGCTAAGTCAAATATTAATGTAAATGTAGCTCGTGGATTTAAAGCAAGAGTGGCTTTGGCTCAGCAGGAATGGGATATTGCAGCTACTAATGCAGCCGCAGCCCGTGGGGGATTTCCTCTGATGAATGCAGCACAGTATACTGCAGGTTTTAATAATGCCACCATTCCAGAATGGATATGGGGCAGCAACCAGATAGTAGACAATAATACCTTCTTCTTTAGTTATTTTGCCTCTATGGGTTGTAACTTCAATGGTTCCAATATTCGTACCCAACCAAAGGCCATTAATTCTTTCCTGTTTAACGGCATGGCTGCAACTGATTTCCGAAAGCAAGCTTTTAGTATCAATGGAGCAGATGTACCTGTGCCTCCGGGCGGAGCAAGAATTCCCTTCCATGCCAAAAAATTTCTGGCGGCAGAAGTGGCCTTATCCATTGGGGATGTTCCTATGATGCGCGCTGCAGAAATGTTGCTGATAGAAGCGGAAGCACGAGCCATGGGTGGACAACCAGGACCAGCTCAGGATGCTTTGTTTACGCTGATGAGCAATCGAAATCCAAGCTATGTAAAAAGTACCAGTACCGGTGCTGCACTCATGGCAGAAATAGATTTTAATCGCCGGGTGGAACTTTGGGGTGAAGGGTTCCGTTTTACCGATCTGAAGCGCAGAAACGCTGCATTAGATCGTACACTGGCACCTAACACCAACCCCACATTGTCCTTTATAGACAGGGTACCAGCGGGGGATAAATTATGGCTGTGGCTCTTCCCACAAGATGAAATAAACACCAATCCAGCACTGGAACAAAATCCATTGTAATACGCTTTGGATATAAAATTAATAAAAAAGACCGCTTCCCTTTCAGGAAGCGGTCTTTTTTATTACCTAAATCCGATTCCGTTAGAAGAATCTCTTTAAACACTGTTCTTAAGAATAGGGGTGTCTGCTTTCCTATTTGTTGGCTAATTGCCCACAGGCAGCATCAATATCTTTTCCCCGGCTACGGCGCAATCTTGCATTCACCTTATGCTTTTCCAGGTAGGCCATAAAAGCCATCGTTCTTTCTTCGGAAGGCTTTTTATAACTGGCAAAATCAATAGGGTTGTATTCTATAATGTTGATCAGGTCCGCGGGTACCTGCCTGTAAATTTTTATCAGTTCATCGGCATCCTTCAGGCTATCATTGAATTGATCAAAAAGGATATATTCAAAGGTAATTTCGTTTTTGGTTTGCTGATAAAAATAGTTCAGCGCCTCTATCAGACTTTTTATATCATTGGTATCATTAATGGGCATGATCTCATGCCGCTTGGCATCATTAGCTGCATGCAGGCTCAGTGCCAGTTTAAATTTTACCTGATCTTCTCCCAGTTTACGGATCATTTTTGCAACGCCTGCTGTACTTACCGTAATGCGTCTTGGGCTCATCCCTAGCCCATCCGGAGCACTGATGCGCTCAATGGCTTTAATAACATTCTGGTAATTGAGCAAAGGTTCGCCCATACCCATAAATACAATATTGGTAAGCTTTTTATCGTAAGCCTTAATGCTTTGATCATTGATCAGCGAAACCTGATCGTATATTTCATCAAAAGTCAGGTTTCTTTTGCGGTCCATATATCCGGTAGCACAAAATTTGCAACTGAGCGAGCAGCCAATCTGACTTGATACACAGGCAGTTTTCCTTTCATCCGTTGGTATCAGTACACCTTCTACAGCATGGCCTTCCCAGGTTTTAAACCGGCTTTTAATAGTACCATCATTACTAAACTGTGTCTCGTCTACCGTAAGCGCCGGTAAGGAGAAATGATTTCCAAGTTGTTGCCGTAAATCTTTACTCAGATTGGTCATATCTGCAAAACTTTTAGCTTGTTTTACCCATAACCATTCCCATACCTGTCTTGCTCTGTAAGGCTGCAGGCCATTGCCTGTAAACCAATCCGTAAGTTCCCGGGCACTCAGGTGCCGAATATTTTGCATGCTGCAAAGGTATGTTGATGAAACCGATCTGCCATTTTCCATAATTTATGCCACATTTGCACGGGATTAGATAGAAGAAGAAAGGCTTTAAAGAGGAATAAGTAGCAGATAAAATAAGGTTTCAGCTTTTTTTTCAAAACAAACCTCTGATCCCAAATTGTAATATTTATAAATATTCATTTGCCTATGAAAACAGCTTATATAGTAGATGCCATCCGCACACCGGTGGGAAGGTATGGGGGGGTATTGTCTGCCATCCGACCCGATGACCTGCTCGCAACCATATTGAGAGGACTTTTACAGCGGAATGAAAACCTTGACCCTCGGGCCATTGAGGAAGTGATTGCAGGAGCTGCCAACCAAAGTGGGGAAGATAACCGCAATGTGGCCCGGATTTCCGCCTTGCTTGCCGGGTTGCCGGCATCAGTAGCAGGCGTTACTGTGAACCGATTATGTGCCTCAGGATTACAGGCCATTATGGATGCATCCCGTGCCATTGCTTGCGGAGATGGTATAGCTTATTTGGCCGGTGGGGTAGAAAGCATGAGCCGGGCGCCCCTTGTTTTATCTAAAACCGAGCAGGGTTTTGGCAGAAATCAGGAACTTTTTGATACCACTATGGGGTGGCGGTTTACCAATCCCCAACTCGCTGCTATGTATCCACCATACGGCATGGGAGAAACGGCTGAAAATATTGCCGAACAATGGAAGTTAAACCGGGAAATGCAAGATGCTTTTGCACTGGGTTCCCAACAAAAATATGCACAGGCAAAGGCTGCCAATAAATGGATTGATGAAATACAGGCGGTGGAGATCAGCAACAAGCGCCGCGAAGTTTCGTGGATTATGGAAGATGAGCATCCCCGCGATACCAGTTTGGAAGCCTTGGCAAAACTAAAACCTGCCTTTAAAAAAGAGGGTACGGTTACAGCAGGAAATTCATCTGGTATCAATGATGGCGCAGCAGGTTTGCTTTTGGTAGAAGAGATGGCTTTGAAGCAATTTTCACTCAACCCCATGGCACGGGTAGTAAGCATGGCGGTTGCCGGCGTTGATCCGGCCATCATGGGTATTGGCCCGGTACCGGCGGTAAACAAAGCATTAAAGCGTGCCGGGCTAAAAATTTCTGATATCGGACTTTTTGAATTGAATGAGGCTTTTGCCGCCCAATCGCTTGCCTGTATCCGAGATCTCGAATTGGATCCTGTTCTGGTGAATGTAAACGGAGGCGCTATTGCAATCGGTCATCCCCTCGGTTGCAGCGGGGCACGCATCAGCACTACCTTATTGCATGAAATGGCACGAAGGGGCGTTCGGTACGGCGT
This sequence comes from Chitinophagales bacterium, assembly GCA_038209595.1. GTDB lineage: Bacteria > Bacteroidota > Bacteroidia > Chitinophagales > Chitinophagaceae > Phnomibacter. Next base: position 1,176 of record JBBQXO010000021.1, on the reverse strand, counting down.
GGCTACCATGTGTGTAGGGGTAGGGCAGGGCGCAGCGGTTATTTATGAAAATATGACCGCTCATTTGTGAAATTCATTTTGAAATAAGCATTACACGGATTCAATTTTTAATAAAAATTAAACCAATATAATCTCTAAGACCGGCCTCATAACCAATCATATATAAATATAGGATGCCTCTAAAAACAACTCAGCAAAGGCACCCCAATTTTATATCTTCAGAATAGAGCCGTAAGACCTTTGAGTTCTATTGTAAATTAGGATGTTATGAAATTGGTCAACGCCCTATCAGGGATTTTTAGAGATGCTTTATAGCAAATGCTATGGAAGCGGCAAAATCAAATCTTATCAGACCGTTTATCTTAGACTCGGTTACTGCCGTTACTCTACATGAGTTTTTATGGTATATATGCTCCCCACACCCGCCTTGGTTATTTGCCTGCCTATCGGTAGGTAGGTCTCACGAACCAAAAACCTAAACTCAACTACATTCTATTTGGTTGATAGCTCTAAAAGAAGCCCATGAAAGCCCAATCATTAGAAAAATCGTCATTCGAAGCCACCGGCAGTCCCACAGCGTTAGCAGCAGGACAAGTGGAATGGCGCAACCTGCCCAAAGCATTTTTATAACAAATAAAAAACATAAAAAGGGGGCAGGGGGCAGGCCTGTAGCGCAGTCCGGCTGCGGTGCCGCCCCAAAACGTAAACTGCATCCCCAAAATTTGCCGGCAAACGCCTTGGGACTGCATGTATTTTTTTGAACCTTTTTGTATCAAGACAAAAAGTAAGGACAGTACCTGGGTGCCAAAACATAAACCCGCCAAAAAAAAATGTACGACCACTGCCGATCGTGGTCTGCCCATGGACAACCTAACCTACAACTACACCAAAAACGGTAGCAGGTTGGTAGACAATAAGCTTGTGCGGGTTACAGATGCCGTTGCCGGCAACTATACCGAAGACCTGAAAACCCATCCTGAAGCTATAAACTATGAATACAATGACATTTGCAACCTAATCAAATACTACTAGAGCTTGTTTACTTAAAATAAATTCCATTCTAAATGACGGCTTTTCTCATTCATCCCAAATAGGCTTTTGTGCAGTATGAAATATCCTGAGGACAATTACTGACTCTTGAATTTGGTTTACAGTATAATGTATCAGATATGGAAA